>JAFDZJ010000310.1 GCA_018266965.1 Bacteroidota bacterium | reverse complement strand
GCTCCTTGTCCTATTTCTTTCCCTTTCAAAGTACTCAAAGATAGGGTAGTGATAGGGATAAATAATAGACTGAGTCCCAACCCTCGGACAATAAGCATCCAAAAGAAATTAGCTTCTCCTGTATCTGGTGTCAGTAGTTTGTAGCCCCAAAAACTATATATGAAAAATATAAAAAATCCTAGAGATACTAGGTATTGTTGTTTTACTCCTTTGGCAATTAATTTCCCTATAAATGGCATCATAACAGCGGTAGCCACAGCAGAAGGAATCATAAGAGCTCCTGCTTGTAAAGCTGTCCATCCCAATATACTTTGGGTGTAGATTGGTATGATAAAAGTAGAGCCATACAACCCAAATCCTAAAATAAATGACAAAACTGTCCCTATTCTTAAATTAGAATTTTTCAGAACTCGGAGTTCTACAATAGGATGTTCGAAAGTGAATTCTCTCCAAAGAAATAAAATAAGACCAAACACAGCAGTACTCGTAAAAAATATGATGGTGTTACTGTCAAACCAATCGTCCTCGTTTCCTCTTTCCAACACAAATTGCAAAGAGCCTACAAATATTGCTAAAAGAATAATCCCTAACCAATCTACTTCTTTAGTAGATTTTTTTTCTTCGAATTTTGGACTTCTGATAAATTGTAAAGTTAGGATAGTTGCAATAATCCCGATGGGTATGTTGATGTAAAAAATATGTGGCCAAGAAAAATTATCGACTATATAACCTCCCAAAGGGGGTCCCAAAGTTGGTCCGATAATTACTCCCAATCCATAAATTGCTTGTGCCATTCCAATTTTTTCTCTTGGATATGCTTCTGTAATGATGGTTTGTGAAGTTACCAACAATGCACCTCCACCAACACCTTGTAAAAATCTGAAAAATACCAATTCCCAAATACCAGTAGCATTTCCACACAAAAAAGAAAAAACAGTAAAAATAATAATGGAAATAGCAAAATAATTTCTTCTACCAAATTGTTGAGAGAGCCAACTAGTCATTGGGACAATAATAACATTTCCAATGGCATAAGCTGTAATCACCCAACCGATTTCGGAAAGTGAAGCTCCTAGGTTTCCTTTCATTTCATTCAGAGCAACATTGACAATGGTGGTATCTACAATTTCCAACAAGGCACAGAGTATTGCTGTAACGGTAACAATTACTCTTCTAAAACCATATTCTACTAAATTATCTTGATCCATTATTTTTAATAATAAATGATGGTTATTGTGCTAAATTAACTTCTGCTGTAACATTCATACCTGCACGAAGCTTTTGTGCAACGGATTTGTCAATATTTTTTAAATCAATTCTTACCGGAACTCTTTGTACCACTTTTACAAAATTTCCACTTGCATTATCCGGCGGAAGTATAGAAAAAGATGAACCTGTTGCTGGGGATAATGAGTTGATGTATCCATCTAATTTTAATTTAGGAAAAGCATCTACTTTTATAGTAGCATGTTGTCCTGATTTCATCTTTGTAAGTTGGGTTTCTTTGAAATTTGCTATTACCCAAAGTTGGTTATCCCTAACCAAACTAAATAGTTGTGCACCAGCTTGTACAAATTGTCCGTTTTGTACAGGTACTTTCGCTACAAATCCACTTTCTGGTGCTACAATCACGGTATAGGAAAGATTCAATTTGGCACTTTCTACCTCTACAATTCTTTGATTGGCAATGGCATTGGCAGTACCAATTTGTTGATCGGAAGCCTTGGTTTGTGTGGTAGCAACATGGGTTTGTTGTTGTGCTTGTTTTTTTTGTTCTATTATTATTTGTAATTGTCTGTCTGCTGTTTGTTTGGCTGCCAATACTTGTTCATATTGTTGTTGAGTGATAGAATGGTCTTTTATAAGATTTTCGTATCTTTTGAGGTCTTGACTAGTTTTCCATACATTTACTTTTGCAGCTTCAATTTGTGCATCGATTGTAGCAATAGCAGCATCTGCCACATTTATATTTTGGCTAGTTACTTGGGTTGATGCTTGTGCGACTGTAATATTATTTTTTGCCGTTTGTAGAGCTGCTTCTGCTTGTTGAACCAACATTTTTTGATCTCTATTGTCTAAAATGATTAGGGTGTCTCCTTTTTTTACAAATTGGTTATCCTTCACTTTTACTTCGGATATATATCCTGAAATTCTGGAAATTACAGGTGCCATGTTAGCAGTAAGTTGGGCATCATCAGTTTTTTCATATTGCTGACTGTATTGATATTCCTTGTAACCATAGATACCCCCACCTAAAATGATAACTCCTAGAATGATAGGAAATAGGATAGATTTTTTTTTCGGTTGTTGTTCTTCGTTATTATCGATTGTATTGTTATCCATTTTTGGTAATTTTTATTTTGAAATGATTGTTCCTGTTGATTGTTCTAATTTTTTATAAGCCAAAACAGCATCGGCTTTTGCATTTTGTAAATTGATATTCGCTGCAATTTGAGATGCGTCTGCTTCCAGTAGATTTGTTATAGTTTCCAAACCGTTTTTATATTTATTATTAGTGATTCTGAAATTTTCATTGGCTTGTATGACTGTTTTTTCCAATACTTCTATTCTATTTTCAGCAAGGATATAATTATTATAATCTCTGTACACTTCTAATTTTATTTGGTCCAATAAAGCTTCTTGATTGGTAGTAATCTTCGCAATCTGTATTTCGGAATTGAGTTCGGTTGTATTTTTTTTCCAAATATTAGAAAGATTATATTGTACTCCAATACCGATATTTGCTGCATTGTATAAGGTTAATATTTTTGGGACATCAGCAGCAATATAACCAGCTGTAAGAGCAATTTGTGGTAAGTTATCTGCTTTTGCAGCTTTTAAACCAATAGTTGCAGCCTTTTTTTGAATTTCGTTTGCTTGTAAAGTCTTTCTATTTTCTATTGCTTGGTTGATGTAGAATTGTGCAGTATTTTGATTGAGAGTTTCCGAAATATACTGACTATCCAAATTAATAATTGTGTTTTCGGGAAGTCCGAGTAGCAAATCCATATTGATGTTGGCTAAGTCAAAATTGTTTTTTGCTTCTAATAATTTCAGTTCGATATCCGAAGTTTGTAAGTTAGCTTTCAACCGATCGTTTCTAGCAATAACTCCATTATTTTCGAGGTTCAGAAAAGTTTTATCCCTTTCGTTAGCAGCTTTTAGATTTTCTTGAAGAATTTGGATTATTTGTTGAGCTTTGTAAATATTGTTATAGGCTTGTGCAATGTTGTAGGCTATTGCAGACTTGTCTTCTTCATTAGCTAGTTTACTCGCTTCCATCAACAATTCAGAGGATTGTATTCCGTAGTTTATTTTTCCACCAGCATAGAGTGGTAACGAAAAATTTGCCGAACCATAATAGGCGGTATTAGGAGGTGTAAAAGCACTTCCACTGCTGCTTGGAGGTAATATTAGTATGTCTGCTTTTGCGTTTGCTAATGCCAAAGCGGAGGCAGAAATTTTGAAATCTGGTAACTGATGGTTT
>JAFDZJ010000030.1 GCA_018266965.1 Bacteroidota bacterium | reverse complement strand
TCTAAATTTGAATACAAATCATCTAAATCCCATGGTTCTGCGTTTCCATTCTCATCTATTTTTTGAAATGTTTCTAATTCTTCAATTAATTTTTTCAACTTTATTAAATTTTCATTACTTATCTCTATTGTTTTCATGATTTATATTTTTAAAATAGGCACATACCTTTTATTCACTAATTCATAAGGAAATAAAATTCTTTCATTTTCGTCAATTTCCCCTTTAAACCTTGAACCTTTTACTACCTTACGAAGTAAATCTTTTTCAATTAAATATCCGTTAAAATGAACTAAAAACTCATTATGTTCTTGTATTTTTCCTATATAAATTTTATCTCTTAATGTTGCAAAACCATACTGAACATCAAAAAAATCTTTTATAGATGAATTTCTATCTTTTTCTAATTCTTGTAAAAAGTTTTCGTTTTCCTGGTCGGTAAAAGACCAATCTAGTTTTTTTAAACTTTCAAATTTAATTTTATTTATTTCTTCAATTTTATTATTTACAAGTTCTTTATAATGAAAAAAATCATTTTTATTGTTTAATTCAAAAATTGTAATTGCAGTATAAGTTGAAAAACCATTAAATATTTTATTTGCCTTAAAATCTACCAATGTATTCAGAGTTTTTTCTCTTTTTAAATAATCTCTAAATTTTTGATACGATGAGTTGTGTAAATAACTATTGGGCGTAATATATCCTAATTTACCAATTTTTTTGAGCATTTTAAAACCTATTTCAAAAAAGGATAAGTAAATATCAATAGTTCCTTCTGAAAACTGAAATTCACTTTTCAATAAATCTCTGGTTTCCATATCAAGGTTATGTATTCTTATATAAGGTGGATTTCCAACTATATAATCAAAAAACTGTAAATGCTTTTTATAAAAAGTTAGTGTATTTTCATTAAATATTTTCCAATTAATTTTTTCATTGATGCCTAATGATACTACTAATTTGTCTAAATTATTTATACATTTTTCAAATTCAACTTTATCTAACTCAACAGCAAAAATATATTTTTCTAATCTTTCTATTATTTCAGAGATATTAAATTCGTTTTTTTGACAAGTATTAATATATCTTTTCACAATTTCTTTTAAAAATGCACCATCACCACAGGACGGTTCAAGAATGTATTTGTCAAGAATTATATCATCTTGATATTCAACCAAATTCAATATTTCTTCAACTATCCAATTTGGTGTATATACTTGTCCGAGTGTTTTATGTTTTGACATTTTTTAATTTTTTAACTTTGACAAAGATAATATTTTTTAAGTTAATTTTGTGTGGTGTGTTTGTCAAGCATTTCCCACAACGTTTGGCAAATTGGCGATGGAGCCGACTTTTAGCACAAAGGTTGAATAGAATTACTGCTGTTCAACCTTGCACAAAAGCTCAATAGAAGCACTTCATCGGCTCTATTGCCAATTTGTTTGTTAGCGACTGTTAATATTGGTTTCCACTGTACATTCCTCCGTCAAAATAGGTTGAGTTTTCATTCATAATAAACAAAACCAATTCTGAATTTTCTGTTGCTTGAATTTTCAAATCCTCATCTTTAAAAACAATAGATTCTCCTTTTTTCAATCTTAAATTCTCGTTTGTCGTTATTTCCCCTTGAAAAACATACAAAAGACTTGTCATTTTTTCCTTATCAAAATCAGGAAGATTAATTTCTTTTGTTTGGCTTAAAGAGATATCGTAAATCAAAGTTTCACTAGTGAATTTTAATTGACTTTCGGCATTTGGTGAAGCTAATAACCTCCATTCATCAATGCTATCCGTTTCTTCTAAATCACGAAAACTAACTTCGGGAACATCATCTTTCACTTTTGGACGGATAAAAATCTGCAATCCTTCCAAAGGTTCAGGCATGTGTTCCTCGTGATGAAATATTTTACCAGCTTTCATCAGCATCAATTTGTTTCGGGAAACCTTGGCTTGATAACCTTCGGAATCTATATGCATAGCGTAACCAGTTCTAAAATAGGAGAGAATGTCATCATTAATATGCGGGTGCATTTTTATGGTTACATTTCCACCAATTTGAGCGTGGTCAATTCTCCCAATCGTTCCCAAACCTGTGTCGGTGTTGCTATTTAAAGCCCTTCCAGGATATAGAATCTTGATATGGTCGTTGCCAACCTTTTGTTCATTCGTGATTTTATGTATCATACTTTAAGCTAACAAATCGTTATTTAGTTTTGTCTGCACTATAAGTTTTAGTGCCGTTTACATACAATGAAGAATCCTTTGCATCATATTTGTAAGCTCCATTTTCATAAACTTCTTTGTTTTTAGTTTTTAAAATTGAAGTACTTTCGGTGCTTGGCAAAAACAATTCAACTTCTGATTTGTCGTCATTGAACAAAACGAAAGCACTAATTACGGCTTCTCCATCTTTTGTTTCGATTGGGTTTAATCGTTGTCCAACGGAGAAAATTTGAATACAATTTTGTTTAAGTTGACTCCAAGTTTCACCTGCTGATGCTAAACAACCGTGTTTATCTTTTTTACCACCCATTTTGGTTGTTTCTTTCGTTTGCTCATTGTTAGTTTTAGAAGTGTTGTTTTTTGCACTGTTACAAGCTGTCATTGCAAATGCACTCATTAAAATAAATACTGTTTTTCTCATTTATCTGTTGTTTAATTGTTTATGTTTGTTTTTTTAATAGTCGCTAACGGGAAAGGGCTTTGCGAGGTGCGGGCTACTGCAACCGAAAGTGGAGAGGAGAACCGAACTCTAGCAAAAACTTTTTCCATTTTTTAAAATTACAAAAAAACTAAAAAATGGAAAAGTTTTTTGCGGGTATTTTTTAGAATTTCTCTGAGATTTCCTTCAACCCCGCATCTTGCAAAACCCATGTTATCTGCAGTAACATTTAAGTTGTCCATAATAAATAGTCAATTACATCATACTTATTCCTTTCATTTGTAAGCATTTCATCATCTTGAAATAATTCAATAAATCTATTTATTTGAATATTCTTTTTTTCTTCTCGTAGTTTTGTTACAATTTTAATTATTTCTATTTTTTTGTTATTAGGAATTTTATTGAATATTTTATCAATTAAATTTGCATATAGTTTTAGGTTCTTTTCTGAAGTTTCAGGGTTTAGTATTATGTGCGTTCTATTTACTAGCATTGCATAAGTATCAGGATACAAGTTGAAACTTTGCATAGCAATCATTGTAGATAAATATCCTTTTGGACTTACGTATTGTCCATTTTTATAACTGTCTTTTAAGAAAGTGTCTATTTTTTTGGTAGAAACAGAATCGTAAATTTTTTTTAAATGGTCTAATTCTGTTTTAAATGCTTTCTCAACCTCTAAAATATTACGCTGTTTTCTATAT
>JAFDZJ010000309.1 GCA_018266965.1 Bacteroidota bacterium | reverse complement strand
TTTTCTTAAAATGATGGTTCCATTTCCATATCTTTTGATAATCTCGTCCGACTTACTCTCATCACTAAAATTGATAGATTGTTCCTTGAAAACATCTATTGTCAAAAACTTACTCCTCCACAATTGGTCTTTATAACTAAGAGCATCGGTATATTTTGCAGATTTCAAATTAAAAATTGAAGAAATATCAAAAGATTTTTCTTTTTTTATGGCTGTAGCTTGGGTTACTGTACTCCCGTTTCTTACGGTTTCCAAAACCAAACCCAAATTCTGACCAATCAGACTAGGACCAGCAAAAACGCCCAATTCTTTGGTGTACCAAACTTCTATTGTATTGGAATTGACTGTTGTAACAGCTTTTTTACAAAGAAATCCCAATATTTTTTTAGTGTCATCTTTTAGCGAAAATACAAAAGTAGATACAGCTTTGTCTGTTGTTGTTGCAACAATTTCTTGGTTGGGAAGAAATCCAAAAGTGGTTGTTGAAAATTTGCCCGTAGTAGTATTACTCAACTCAAATGGAATTTTTTTTTCTTTTTTAATAATAGCCTCGGACAGAATAAAATTTTCTTTGGAATTGGCAAATACAACTATTGGATCTTGGTTGGGTCTTTCTTTTCCTTCAAAACTAGTTTTGTAGGTTATCCTATATGATTGTGCAAACACTATGGTAGAAAACAAAAGGAAAAATAATATTTTTTTCATGTGTATATAATTATTGTTTTTAATTGTCATCTCGTTATTCTACGAGATCGTTCAACTTCATTTGAGTTTGCTTTTATCAAATCGTGGCGATTTCATAATAAAATTTAATAATTGATGAATTTAGGATTTTCTTTCTATCATCGCCATATAAAAGCCATCAAAACCTTGGCTTGGTAAGATTTTGTATTCTTTAACCAAAATAAAATCGGGATTTTTGGACAAGAAATTTTTTACTTGATTTTCGTTTTCACTTGGGAGTATGGAACAGGTTGCATACACCATTTTACCTCCTTTTTTTATCATTTTAGAGTAATCTTGTAATATTTGTTCTTGTTCTTTTATTATCCTATCGATAAAATCTTGGTCTATTTTCCATTTGCTATCAGGATTTCTCCTAAGGACACCCAACCCAGAACACGGTGCATCTATCAAAAGTCTATCCGCTTTTTCATGCAATCTTTTTATTACTTTGGTGTCGGTTATTGTTCTGGTTTCTATATTATGGGCACCTGCTCTTTTGGCACGGCGTTTTAGTTCGGCAAGTTTCCAAGCGTGTATATCCAATGCTATGATTTGTCCTTTGTTTTCCATCATTGCTGCCAAATGCAAAGTTTTTCCTCCGGCACCAGCACAGGCATCTATAACCCTCATACCTGGTTGAGCATCTACAAATTCGCTAATTCTTTGGGAACCTGCATCTTGCACTTCAAAAAAACCTTCTTTGAAAATAGAAGTTAGAAATACATTTTTTTTCTCTTCCAATTGTACGGCATTGTCAAAACCCGGTATAATAAAAGACTGTACATTTTCTTCTTTCAATTCTTGTATCAATCCTTTGGTGCTTGTTTTCAGCGAGTTGGCTCGTAATATAGTTGGTGCTTGTTGATTGAGGGCTGCCATTTCTTTTTCCCATTGACTTCCCAATTCTTTTTCCAGCGTAGCTACCAACCAATCCGGTATGGAATATTCAAAAGACTTGGTGGGTACAGTACCTTTTTTTAGTTTGGTAATGATGTCTGCTGTTTTTATTCCTTCAAATTCTTCAAATTTTTTGAATTTAGTCTCGCTCCACAGAAGATAGGCTAGGATTAATTTATAAACATTCGATGGTTTTACACCTTCTCCCATATAGTATTCCAATCTTTTTTTCCATCGGATAATGTTGTAAAAAATTTCAGAAACTACAGCTCTATCTTGGCTACCCCATTTTTTGTGAGCTTTCAGTAATCTTTCTATTACTTTGTCGGCATATTTATTTTTTTCAAAAAAAGTTTCTTGCAAAGAATCGTGTATCCCAATAAGGAGATTGCGGTGTATAAGTTCCATAGAATGTAATAATAATTTGCAAAAATAAGACTTTTAATTTACTCATACATTTTTCCTAACAGTAGTATCAATGAAAAAATTTTATAAAATCAGAAATTAATAAAGAAATTTAATTATATTTGAAAAATAATATCTTTACAAATAAAAAATCATGAAAAAAATACTTTTTTCTCTATTAATAATGGTTTCCGGATTGGCATCAAGCCAAATGACTCTTCAACCGAAAAAAATAATTTTGGTAAATGGCTGTCTTACCGGACAAAATTTCTTAAACAAAAACAAACAAAATATCAAATCTACGAGGATTGTTGCTAATGCCGCTACCCTTCCGCAGCAGTATAAAAACATAGCAAACATAGTCCCATTCCCTATTTCTATTGTCGATGTTAAAGAAAATTATTATGACAAAATACTTCTTTCCGACTTCAACGAAAGATACCATTTGGTAAAAGACAATCCCATCTATTTTGATGGCAATCTCATCTCCGAACCCAATGTGAAAATATTAGGAAATGATTTGGAAACTTTTGCTGTGATAGAAAAAGACGGTAAAAAATTCTTAAGTATCGAAAGTTCAAAATAAAAAGAATACATTTTTTAGCAAAAATATTTTATTCTCATCTATATAGGTGAGAATTTTTTATTAGTACTTATCTTTCCATTTTTGGGATAGATTTTCTTTTATCTTGTTTTCTGTTGGGTTATTCCCCGGTTGGTATAGCTTGGTACCTGAAATTTCTGAAGGTAAAAATTCCATCTCTACAAAATTTCCGCTATACGAGTGAGAGTATTGATAATCTTTACCATAATCCATTTCTTTCATCAATTTTGTAGGAGCATTTCTAAGATGCAATGGAACAGGAAGATTACCTGTTTTTTTTACTAAATCCAAGGCTGAATTTATCGCCAAATAGGTAGAATTAGATTTGGGAGAAACCGCTAAATAGACTGCACATTCGCTGAGGATTATCCTGGATTCGGGATTTCCTATCACTTGTACTGCTTGGAAACTGGATTGTGCAATGGACAAAGCATTTGGATTTGCCAACCCTATATCTTCTGCTGCCAAAATCAACAATCGCCTAGCTATGAATTTCACATCTTCTCCTCCATCAATCATCCTTGCCAACCAATAGACAGCTGCATTGGGATCACTACCTCGGATAGATTTTATAAACGCTGAAATTATATCGTAATGTTGCTCACCATTTTTATCATAAACCGCCATGTTTTCTTGTAAAACTTGCAGAACATCTTCTTTTTCTATTTCAGTTTTGTTTGTATTCTTGAATTGACTAAGTACCAATTCCACAGAGTTGATTAATTTCCTGGCATCTCCTCCGGAATACTGTATGAAAACTTCATTGTTTTTGATGACAAATTCTCGATTTTCATCTTGGTTATATCTTTGGGTAGCAACCAATACCAATTTTTCTAATTTTTCATACGAAAGAGGTTTCAGTACATAGACTTGGCTCCTAGAAAGCAATGCAGAAACCACCTCGAAACTAGGATTTTCTGTTGTAGCTCCTATCAATACTATCCAGCCTTTTTCCACAGCATGTAGCAGAGAGTCTTGTTGAGATTTGTTGAATCGATGGATTTCATCAATAAACAAAATGGGTGATTTCCCTGAAAATAAATTTTGTTTTTTTGCTTCTTCTATCACTTCTCTCACTTCTTTCACACCGGAAGAAACCGCTGATAATTTGAAAAATTTTCGTTTGGATTGTTGCGAAATTATTTCTGCCAAAGTAGTTTTCCCAGTTCCAGGAGGTCCCCAAAACAACAATGAATTGATGCTGTCATTCTCCAACATTTTCCTAATAGGTGCATTAATACCGGTGAGATGTTCTTGTCCCAATACTTCATCTAACGATTGTGGTCTTAGTCGTTCTGCAAGTGGGATATTCATAATTAGAAGTTAGAGATTAGAAATTAGAGGTT
>JAFDZJ010000308.1 GCA_018266965.1 Bacteroidota bacterium | reverse complement strand
ATTTCTATTTGTCTGTCTGTAAATTCTTGCATACTTGTCTAATTTATTTTTATGTTAGTTAGTATTCACTCGCAAAAATAGAAACTAATTTTTTATTGGGCAAATAAAATTCAAAAAAAGTTTTAATTTACTGTTTACTCAATCTTGTGAGATGGGAATAAAATTACTCACTTTGGCTAATTTTTCTTTCAGAGGTGTTCGTGAATCGCTTCGCTTATTTGAATTAAAAAAAGTGCGGTGGAAAAAATAAAAAATACAGAAGGGTCGGCAATGAGTGTAGGCTTACTCGTTGTATAATTGTCAAAATAGTTTACTTTTCTGTTTAAGTTTTGGCCGTCTGTTCAATGTTCGGAGTGTCATCCTACCATTGTCTATAACGGGCAGGTATTGCCGAAGGCGTGGTGTTTTTGCACTAACGCTCAACGAATTTACCAAAGTTGAAATTAAGAAAATTGTTTCATAGTATTCCATCTGCCGAGCTTTTGGCAATACCATGTTAGGTGCTGCCCTTTTCTGTCGTGTTACAAGTTATCTGTTACAAATTGTCTGCAATAGTCTTTGATTTGTTGTCTGACTTGTCTAAACTGTTCTTTAATTTCTTCTTCTGTTCCTATCGCTTTTGCAGGGTCTAAAAAATTTTGATGATACTTTTTTGCTTTGGTCGGGAAGAATGGACAACGTTCTTTTGCGTTGTCGCAAACTGTAATTACAAAGTCAAAATCAATGTCGTAATATTCGTCAATGTTGTTTGAAGTGTGTTTTGAAATGTCAATGCCGTCTTCGTGCATTGTCGCAATAGCTTTCGGATTAACCCCGTGCGTTTCAACGCCTGCACTGTAAATGTCAGCTTTATTGTCTGCGAAGTGTCGTAAGTAGCCTTCGGTTATTTGGCTTCTACAACTGTTACCAGTGCAAAGCACCAAAATTATCTTTTTCATTGCGTGTAATACTTTTGTTTGAGGTATAAACTTATTTTCACTAATAATATCAATACGGGAACTTCTATCAAAGGACCAATAACTCCCATAAATGCCTGTGGCGAATGAATACCAAATACAGAAATTGCAACGGCTATTGCCAATTCAAAATTGTTTCCTGTGGCTGTGAATGATATAGAAGCATTTTTATCATAAGGAATTTTGAGTGCTTTATTAATGAAAAAACTCACGAAAAACATCAGCACAAAATAAATGATGAGTGGAACAGCTATTTTTAAAACATCGAATGGTAATTCCACAATTTTGTCGCCTTTTAAGCTGAACATTAAAACAATTGTCAACAAAAGAGCAATCAGCGTAATGGGTGAAATTTTAGGCATGAACTTGTAATTGTACCAATCTTTTCCTTTTTGTTTTATTAAAATATATCTCGTAAGAAAACCTGTTAAAAATGGAATTCCCAAGTAAATTAAAACGCTTTCAGTAACATCACGCATTGAAACACTGATTTCAAAATTTCCCAATCCCAAATATTTTGGTAAAATATTGATGAACAGCCATACAAAAAAACTGTATGTAAAAATTTGAAAAATGCTGTTCAAGGCAACGAGCAAAGCTGTATATTCTCGGTTGGCTTTAGCTAAATCGCTCCAAACGATAACCATTGCGATACATCTTGCCAAACCAATCAAAATTAGTCCTGTCATATATTCGGGATCGTTCCGTAAGAACAAAACCGCTAATCCAAACATTAAAACTGTACCGATTACCCAATTGAGCAATAACGAAACTAAAATTACTTTTTTGTCTTGCAATGCTTTCGGCAATAATGAATAATTGACCCTTGCTAAAGGTGGATACATCATCAATATCAATCCTATTGCTAAAGGAATATTGGTAGTTCCGACAGAAATAGAATTGATGTGGTTAGGAATATTCGGAAAGACATGTCCCAAGCCTACACCAATGGCCATTGCAAGGAATATCCAAAGCGTTAAATAACGGTCCAAAAATTTTAGTTTCGATCGCATATTGACAATTTAACAGCAACCAGAATTTGGTGTGCAATGCGTAAGACCTGCTAAATCTTTCTTTTGTTTTTCTGATGGAATTCCGCAAGCATCCTGAGCCAGACAAGCCGTGGTTTTGTTCTTCAATACAAATGTTTTCCCGTTAAATTCTAAATCATATTTTCCGATAGTATCACTTTGATATTCCACTTCAATTTCAAAATCTCCGATGCCTAACTTTTCTTCAGAAAGTTTGATAATCTTGAGTAATTTGTTTGGTTTCAAGCGATGTTCAAAATCGTATGCGTTCCATAATTGGAAGTTGACGACTTTTTCTGTGCGAATTACACCACCACAATCGATGAAGTTTTTAGTAATTATTCCCACTTCGGTAACGTGAAAATGTTCGGGAACAAAAGTTCCGTTTTCTAATCTGAACGCAACATTGTCTAATGTCGGCAAAAGTGTTTTTACTTGTGAAAGTTTCATTTTTATTCGTTTTTAGTTTAACAACAGTTGTTTTTCTTGGTCATGAGTTTGGTTGAAATATTGCCGAAATAGTTTTGCAGTTTTCCAATCGCCTTCTCGTCAATGCAGTAGCAAATGGCGTTACCTTCAATGTTTCCTTTTATCAGTCCTGCGTTTTTGAGTTCTTTCAAATGTTGCGAAACTGTCGGCTGTGCAAGTGGCAATTCGTTTACGATGTCGCCACAAATACAAGTGTCCACTTTCATTAAATACTCAATGATTGCCACTCTTGCAGGATGTCCGATTGCTTTTGCAAGTGTCGCAATGGCGTTTTGCTTGTCTGTAAAATGGTCTGTTTTAGTTGCTCCCATTGTCTTTAGTTATTTTTATATTGCTATATTACGATAAAGATTAAAAACTGTCAAAAGTTCCGCAAAAAAGTTTTTAAATCGTTGTCTTGTCGCGTGGTGGGTGGACTTGGTCAGTCCGTTTTTGTCAGTCCGTTGATGTCTGCACGGTCGTCCGTAGGCTTATAACTAACGTTTTACTGAGCCTTTGTAGATCAACCTTTTACAAAGTCTTTAATGTCGGTTTTCAAATCAAACTTATTAATTGTTTTTTGTACTCTTTGCAAAACGGCAAGTTTTCTTTTT
>JAFDZJ010000307.1 GCA_018266965.1 Bacteroidota bacterium | reverse complement strand
TAGTGCTTTTTCTTGATTTGTTTGGGTTTCCGGTTTTGTGGAGTCTAATATCTTCTATTTCTTGCATTTTTATAGTATCTTGCTCGTATTTCAGACCTTGTGCAGATGCAGACAAAGCTAAACTTATTGTTAAAATAGAAAGTAGTTGCTTGTTCATTATGTTTATTTAGAATGATTAAAAATTGTGGTGCAAATGTAAAACATTAGTTTTAATTTTCCAAAGTTATTTTTAATAATTCTAAATAAAGGTTGATGATATTTGTCATGATGTAGTATTTATAGAACTTGATGAGGATAGTTTTAAAATACGAATTTTATAGAATAACTTATTTATCACTTCAAAATAGATGGTTTATGACTAAATTTTGTAAATTCGCTTATTCAATTTTAACGTTTTTTTTAGTTATGAATAATGACATCATCAATAATATAAATTTTATTCAAAATAGAATTAATAAAGCCTGTGAACTGCATGGTAGAAATCCCAAGGAAGTAAAATTACTTTTGGCTACCAAAACTGTTTCTGCTGATAATATTAAAATTGCACTTCAACATGGTTATCCATTGATTGCGGAAAATAAAATCCAAGAGTTAAAAGAAAAATATACAGATTTACAATCAACTCCTCATATCAATCATTTTATAGGTAACTTACAATCCAACAAGATAAAAGAATTGTTGAGGTATGATGTTGTCTGTCTTCAGTCTTTGGACAGATTGGAGTTGGCTGAAAAATTACACCAGAGATTACTTTCGGAAAACAAAACAATAGAAGCTCTTATACAAGTAAATACTTCTGCTGAAGAAAGCAAATTTGGAGTTGATCCGAAACTCACCATTGATCTGGTTCAGAAAATTGCAAAATTGGAAACTATAAAAATCAAAGGATTGATGACTATTGGACTTTTCAGTTCCGAAACCGAAAAAGTAAGAGCGTGTTTTCGACTTTTGAAAAACCTTCAACAACAAATAATAGCTCTTGATATTCCAAATGTAGAAATGAACGAGCTTTCTATGGGTATGAGTGGAGATTTGGAAGTTGCGATTGAAGAGGGTGCAACCATTGTAAGAGTTGGTACCGCTATCTTTGGACAAAGAATTTACCCAGATAGCTATTATTGGGATGAAAATGGTGCTAGAAGTTAGAGATTAGAGGTTAGAAATTAGAAGTTAGAGGTTAGAAGTAATGTGGTTATGAAGTTATGAAGTTATGGAGTTATGAAGTTATGCGGTTAGTAAAACGCCACGAAGTGGCAAAATATCATAGCATAGGGCAACACACTATGGATTTAGAGATTAGAGGTAATGTGGTTATGAAGTTATGCGGTTAGTAAAACGCCACGAAGTGGCAAAATATCATAGCATAGGGCAACACACTATGGATTTAGAGATTAGAGATAATGTGGTTATGAAGTTATGGAGTTATGCGGTTAGTAAAACGCCACGAAGTGGCAAAATATCATAGCATAGGGCAACGCTCTATGGATTTAGAAATTAGATAGCTTGACTCAGCATTAGACGAGATTAGAGGTTAGAGATTAGAAATTAGAAATTAGAAATTAGAGATTATATAACTTGTCTCAGCATTAGACGAGATTGGTGAGTAAAAAAATATTTTTCTCATAACCTCACCACCTTATAACCTCATAACTTCATAACCTCATAACTCCATCACTCCATAACCTCATCACTCCATCACTTTTTATTTACCCTTTAAATAATTTTCCGATGGTATTTCCTATTTTTATATAATCATCGTGGTTGCTTACAAATTTGTTATCAGCGAATGAAGAAAGATCATTGTAAGGATACACTAATAGGTAGTTTTTATCCATAAGATATTGATTCATCATCCTTGGAATATTATTGATGCTGGAAATATAGGAAGCAACTTTGGACTGTTTCATGAAAGCTATAAAACCTTCGTCTGTGCTTATGTTTGATATTATTTTTTCCAGTTCCTCCCAATTTTTTTCGATAGTATATTCTGCATCTATATTGGATTTGGATTGAATTTTTTTCAGTATTTCAATGATTTCATCTGTGGTTATGAAACTCATTTTGCAACTAGAATTTTTTGCCAAATTCCATACCCTAACCAAAGCATGATAAAAACCACTGTCATATTGAGATTTTGGAGGAATGACAACCATATATTTTTTTATGGTTGATAGTGGTTGTACAGCATGATAGACAAATACACTGGTATTGTTTTCATAGATTTTGCTGTTGTACAAATTATAAATGAAAGTAGGGGAAAATCCTTTTTTGGAGTCCAATCCAAAGATAACATCACTAATTTTCAATTCTTTTATAACATTGTTGATGCCTTTCATTATTTCATTGTCATACCTTTTCATTGTGGACAGTTTCACATCGGTAGAAGAAGCTAGTGTAACTGCCGAATGTAGTATTTTTTCAGATTTTTTTTCCGAATTTTCACTACTATTTTCATTTATAATATTGATACCGTACAATTGGTCTATATTTTTTTTACTTTTTAATGAAAGGGTGATGTTTACCATAGGTTCCACCAAATTTTCTTGGTTAAGAGCAAGTAAAAAAGACTCTTCTAGTTCATAGTCTTCAGAAAGACTTTCCTCGCTGTCCTCTAAAACTAATTTTTCGCCAGTTGCTTGTGTGGAGAAGGAGGATAGGGTGCAAGAAATCAGGATAAGTACAATACTACCATTCAGTACACTTTCATTGAGTAATCTTATTGGTTCTCCCATTTCGTTTTCTCCAATAATGATATTGTAACCCACCATTACAACTGCTAATGTTGCTGCAGCATGAGAAACACTCAAGCCAAAAATTAAATTTTTCTCCAATTTACTGAACTTGAATGTTTTTTGTGTAAAAACGGCTGCTAAATATTTGGATAAAACCGCAACAGATGTCATTAGAACAATGACTTTTATGGTTTCAAAATCTTTCAAAAAAACGCTGAAATCTATCAACATTCCTACACTTATCAAAAAGAAAGGAATAAATATAGCATTTCCGACAAATTCTATCCTGTTCATAAGTGCAGAGGTGTGTGGAATAAGTTTGTTGAGTGCCAAACCTGCGAAAAACGCACCTATAATCGCTTCTAGACCTGCTAGTTCTGCAAGTAAAGCAGCTAGATAAATCATTACCAAAACAAAAATATATTGTGAAATTTTGTCTTGTACTTTTTTGAAAAACCACCTCGCAATAATCGGAAATAACCAAAGAACAATCACACTAAACAGCGTAAATGAAATAAAAAGTTTGGTCCAAAATGCAGAATTCACTTCGCCTTGGGTTATACCTACCACAATTGCTAATATTAGTAAAGCTAGTACATCTGTAATCATAGTACCACCAACAACAATATTTACCGCCCTGTTTTTTACTAATCCCAATTTTCCAATAATAGGGTAAGAAATAAGCGTGTGCGTAGAAAAGATACTGGCAAAGATAAAAGAAGTAAGTATAGAAAACCCTAAAACAAAATGAGCTAATAAAACCCCAGAAACCAACGGAATACTAAAAGTATAAAGACCAAAAGTTATACTTTTCCACTTGTTTTTTTTGAAATCGCCCATGTCTATTTCCAGACCCGCTAGAAACATGATGTACAAAAGTCCAGTAGTTCCACTTACAACTATACTACTATCTCTGGAAAGAATATTGAAGCCATTCGGACCGATAACAGCTCCTGCAATAATAAGCCCTAAAAGATGTGGAACTTTTATCTTATTTAATAATAATGGTGCTGCTAAAATAATAATCAGAACCACCAAAAATTTCAAAACAGGATCTTCTATCGGGAAACTAAGTGATTTTATGGTAAGTAGTAGCATAATCTATTTGTTTCTGTTGAGTTCTACATTGAATTTGGCATTGCACTGTTCGTCTAGTGTTACTATTGCCATTCCTTTCATCTTTGTTGCCGAAATATCATTCAGCACAATGTTGATTTTCATTTTTCTTTTGGCAGTAGAATCCGAATGATAACTCAAAGTAATTTCTTTGTTCAACAGTTTGGCATTGAATAGTTTTGAAGTCTTATTATGAGTGTTTATAGTATATAATTGTAAAGAATCACTCTTGAAATCCCAACTTTCTATCCTATTGTCGCCTATTGCGTATTCGCTACAACTGGACTCTGCACAAATAGATTTTGCAGTCCACAATCCTGCAATGTTTTCCGGCCAGGATTTCACAACAATACTGTCTTTTTTGGAAAAAAGAGAATCTCTCATTTTCAATAATGTTTGGTAATCTGCTTCTTTTTCAGCGAAAATTTTCTCTTTGGATTGCAAGTCCTTTTCTCTTTTCTCCAATTGCAACTCTCTTTCTTTTTGGTTGCAACCCATCATTAAAAACAATATGGAAAATAGAATTGGGAGTTTATAAGTTTTCATTTGAGCTAAATTTTTGAATGAATTATATACTAATCAACATTGTTAAAGTACAAATTTGCGTTGATTTTCCTCAAATATACAGTTTTTATTTGATACTTATCTTAATAATCTTTCTGTTTTTTGGTTTTATAGACTAGGGTTATATTTGTGATTTACAAATATTCATAAATTTGTTAGTAATGGATTTGTCCATTTATATAAGGCAAACATTCATTTTTTTAATGAAAAGGATGTTGACTATGAATATTTATAGGCACGAAAACTTCACAACAACAATAAACCACAATCCAAACACAAAAAAAAGAGACCATTCTAAAAATCTCATTCCATTTATTATTTTCAGACGATAATCCGTGTTGAAAAAACACCCGAAGCTACCATTCAACAGGGTTTTACCTCATTCTTATAGTTTATTTTATTGAAATCGGTGAATAGCTTTTTTCATTATTGGTTTTTCAAGTCCAATGATAACTTGATTGTTGGTTGTAGTTTTTTTCATTTTACTTTTTAAAATAATTGTTCAATTTAGGTTTTGGAC
>JAFDZJ010000306.1 GCA_018266965.1 Bacteroidota bacterium | reverse complement strand
TCATGTATTGTTCTTTGAAAAGCAATGAAAATATCTCTTTTCTCCATACGCTTCCAATACCAACAATCGCAATACAAATAGGAATAAATAACTTGTAATAATTGATGATATAGTTTTTTAAAAATGTTTTATTGGTAGCGTTTTTAGCAATTGTAGGAAAATCAGTTTGCATGAAACTGAGTGCCAAAAAAGTAATGTTAGCTGGGATTAACAAAGCAACTTTGTAATTAGCGACATCATTTTCTGTTAATAAATAACCCAAAATTATAATATCCAAGGAGAATAATGCGTCCGAAAACGAGGCAGTTCCGGCACTGTGCAATGCGTAATTTCTAATTTCTTGTACAGAAATATTAAGATTAAAGGAATTGTTTTTCAGGCGGAAACCGTCCATCCAATATAAAGATATAAAAGGTGAAATACAGACAGCAACCAGATAACCCATCAATCCAAAATAGTAACAGAGTACCAACATCAATAGTAAAGTGCTGATATTTTGTATATTATTCATTTTTGCAAAAATTCGGTTTTTGTCATTTATTCTTAATTCAGACTGTATGTGAGCTTGAAAAAAAACACCCATCAATCGAATGGCAAAAAAAACGAACACCAACACTACATCTTGATATTTTTGATAATAAAATACGCTGCAAAGCAAAAATAGAATACTCAATATAATTTGAGAAAAAAATCCTTTTCGAAATAGGAAATTGGCTAGTTCTACTTTGGAGTTGTTGTCCGATAAAACTGCACCAAACCTCAACAAACTTTGTGGATTTCCAAAACCATTGAATGGAGCAAATATTGCAAATACCGACCCTACAATACTTATCACTCCAAATTCCGAAACTGGCAATAACTTTATGATGAGGATAGACCCAAGAAAAGCACATATTTTGGCAATCATTAACGATACAAAAACGAAATGTCCTTCATTTTTCAAAAAATTCTTCAGAAAATCGATTAAATTTTTCACGAAAAAAATAATTTAAAAATAGACAAAATATTAACTGCTTGTGCTTTGGAATAAAATTTAGGACTTTGGAAAAGGTTGATGACATCAGTTTTCAATTCCGGATAGCTCCACAATCTGTCTATATTTGTTTTGAAATAATTTTCATAAAATTTTTGTAATTGGGAGTCATTATCAAAATAATATTGATAGGGATACATACTGGCTTTTTGAGGGGTTTTCAGTAGCCAATCGTGCATTTTCACAAAAGGTCTTTTTACCCACAAGTCTCCAAAATTAGTTTTCCAAGTAGCATTTGGTTTCAGAAGGGTTCTTTCCCAAGTGTATTGTGTGGCTTCTGGACAATATTTTTTTATCCATTCTATATAAAATTGATGCTTGTATTTCCAACTCTCTGGCAAACTAATCGCAAATTTCATAAAATCTTTGGTCATAAAAGGAGAGGTTTGATAGGCTTTTTGTTGTAAAACATGGGCTCCTAAAAGCACTCTGTTGAAAGCCAAATTCCTAATAAGACAAGTTTCCTGGCTAGGATATTTGTTGATGGATTCCTGAAATTTGTTTGTTATTTTTTGTGAAAAATCTTTGTTGAAAACTAGTTTGTACTCCGATGGTTTTTCTTTTTTTGGCATAGAATTGAAACCTCCCAATATCCCATCACCAATCTGTCCACTATGAAAAAGTGAAAAATCCTGAAATTGCAAATTGTCCATTGCGTGTTGTACATGTATCGCTCCAAGATACAATACGAGTCCTTCGGAAATCTCGGTCAATTGGTCTATTTTATTTAAAAAAACTCCTCCGTCCAATGGGACAAATTCGTAATCGATAGCGAAATCGGAAGCAATTTTTCTGGATATTTTTTCGTCCAAATACCCTGATTGAGAAAAACAAAAAGCATGATTGGGTTGTAGTCCATTTCGTGTGGCAACCATCATGGCTACTCTGCTGTCCAAACCTCCACTCAGTAATGCCAAATGCCCTGTTTTGTATTCGTTGTCTTTTTGGTATTCCAACAAAACACTTTCGGTAAATACTTCGTTCATTTCGCCCAAAGCTTTCTCTTTGGATTTGTTATAATATGGTTCGTGCTGATGACTGAAATATGATTTTTCTAAAATTCCTCCGCTTTTGAGGTCAATCTCCAAGAAATGTCCATCATATACTTTGAAAACATTTTCTATAATTGTAGAATTTTCCAACATTCCGGTTAAGCATAATAGTTGATAGATGCCATCGATGTTTGGACTGATTTTTATGTTTTTCTTTTTTATGTTTTGCGACAGTCTTACCAAGTTGGTATCAATAAATATAGTATTGTCCCATTTGCTATAAAAAACTCTTTGTGTTGCGGTAGGGTTGGTAAATACAAACAATTTATTTTCCTTTTTGTCCCAAACCACACCACGAAATTCGCCTTCTAAGTCTTGTAGAAATTGTATTTTTTTTTGAACGAAACAGTCCAACATCCAGTTGGCAAAAGAGGTTTTGGCAAATTGGGTTAGTAATTTCTGTTTGTTGAGGATTACCCCTTCCAACAATAATACTATATGGTTGTCTTCATACAGGAAACTATCATAAGTGTCCTCTACAAATGAGTTTATTTGTACCTTTTCATTTGAAATTTCTATTGAAAATCCTTTTTTTATTTTATTATTATCTTCGTTCAAACTGATGATTATTTATACCAAAACATTTTTATACACAGTATCAATTTTTTCGGCAATTTTTAGTTTAGAAAAATTATCAACAATATACTGGTGCATTTCCTGTTTGGACAAGTAAATTTTATTACCAAGTAACATCGTTTTCATTGCAGTATATAATTCTTTTTCTTCCACTTTTATTAATTCGCCACAATTGGAGTTTACAATTTCCGAAATTCCACCCACATTTGTAGCAATCACTGGTGTGCCACAAGACATGGACTCCAAAAGTACACAAGGCAAGTTTTCGTAATCACTATACAGTAGAAAACAGTCTGCGTTTTGCATTTTGGTAGCTACTTCATTTGTTTTTATCTCTCCAAAAACTGAAATATACTCTTGGGCATTATTTTTTTTTATTTCTTTTTTTAATCTTTCTATATCGCCATCACCACCAATTTGTAATTCAAAATTAGAAAATTCTCGACGAAGTTTAGCGGCAACATTTATGATTTTTTCCGGATTTTTCAAAGTTACTAAATTGGAAATATGTAAAAACACAAATTTTTCGGTTTCTTTATTTTCATTAATACAAGGTTTGAAAATATCTGTATCTACAACATTTTCTACAATGAAAAATTTTTTCCCAATCCCTGCGTCTTTCATGTCTTTTGCTAAATTGTTACTTACCGGTAATACAGCGGAAGAATAGGAAGCGACCAACCTTGCCAACCATTTTTTGGACAATGATAATTTGTTTGCATTAATTTTTAATAACCCCGACCAATGTTCGGAAATCACAAAAGGGATTTGCCATTTTTTTTTGAGATAAACCGCAAATAATGATTGATTTTGTAAAATATTAGCATGAACCAAATCAGGTTTTTTTAGTTGTGCAAACCCAATTTTATATCCTTTCATTCTTCTTATAAAATTGATTATTGGATATTTTGATTTTTTGTAATAGACAATCAGCGTTCTTATTCCATTAATTTTTCTATCATCAATTATCCATTTTTCTTGCTGGTTTTTGTCGCCTATGCAATGCAATACTTCTACGAAGTGCAACAGAGAAATAGCTTCTGCGTGTCTTTGCACAAAATTACCGTTGGTACTCTCCAACCGATTAGGATACCAAGATGAAATAAAAAGTATATTTTTTTTTGAAGCACCCCAACTCATAAATTATAAAAGCGAAATTGCATAAAATTGATAATGACCAAATATACAATAATTTCTAAAAGTTAATTCCCTGTTGAATGTTCAGGGTGGATTTTATTTTGATGTGCTGGGTATGTCTTAAATCGTTCAATGGAGGAGTTGGCTTTGTACAAATACAGAAAGAGGTACTGTGAAGTTGAATTTTGTACTTCACCCTAGCTCTTGCAAAACTGCCTGTTAACTGTAGCCCGGATTATGGATTTAGCTTTACGATTTTGTCTTCACGGATGACAACTATTTTACTTTTTTTCTCTTTTTTAAATTCTATCATTTTTTCATAGGCTTTTTCAAGACCTTTCAAAATTTTAGTCTTTCTTATATTTTTAGCTTCTTGTGTCATGATATTGTTTTAATTCGTTAAATTTTAATTGATAGTGAATGATAATGTCTTCACCGATGTTTTTCTCGGCGATTAAAATGTGTTTACCTTCAGAATTATCAAAAATCAAAACTTGATCTACGATTTCCAAATAAATGTCAAATAGATTTTTGATTTCGTTTAAATATCTTCTTTCGATTACATCTTTTGGAATATTGTGTCCGCCTTCACTAACTCTGATTTTCACTCGTTCTTTTGCTAATTCAGAGTTTCGTAGCCAAAAGAAAAGTAGAGTAGTGTTGTAACCATTTTGTTTTGCGAATTGGATTTTCTGTTTGTATGTTTTTGTTGCTAAAGTTGTTTCAAATGCAAAATTCTCTTCATTTTTGAAAAGCTCGTCTATTCGATTTAACATTATTCTACCGGCTTCGAATGCAACTTTTTCGGGTTGAAAAGGAGATAACCCTTTCGCAATTTCATCAGCATTTACAAATTCTTTACATTCTAAAATTTCTGGCAAAATAGTAAAAGAAGCTGTTGTTTTTCCAGCTCCGTTACATCCTGCTATTATATAAAGATTTTTTTCATTCATAGATACAAATTTACATTATTTTTTGAATGAAAATCGAATCTTGTTTTTGATAAATTTCTTGCTGGGCTACAGCTAACGGTTTGGCAGCTTTGCGTTCGGGCGGGAAATCGAAGCACTTCTGCTGAATTTATTACTAATGCTCAATAGTAGCACTAAGTTCAAATTTTGCACGTCTGCCCGCCTGACGCAAAACTGTTTGTTACTTGCTGTGCTCTCTTGGTTTGAATTTAACATCAAGGATTAATTGTCAAAAACACATACGCAACAAGGTTAACCAACAAAACTACACCATATACTGCATTACTTCGTCCCCCAATAAGGGAAAGCATCACAGTAAATATTGATATTACCAATAGTATTATTGATAAAATATCCAATCCTAACACTATCTGAAAATCATAAATATAACTTGCTACTGAAACAGCAGGAATGGTTAATCCGATGCTGGCTAAGGCAGATCCTAATGATAAATTAAGGCTGGTTTGTAATTTGTTGTTTCTTGCTGCACTCACAGCAGCAATCCCTTCCGGCAACAAAATTATGGCTGCAATGATAATTCCTACTAAACTTTTGGGTAACCCATGACTGACTATTAACTGTTCGATGGGGGTAGATAATGTTTTTGCAAGCAGTACTACGATAGTAAGGCTGATAAGTAAAAATACCAAGCTTATGATGAGAGAAGTATTCGAAATGTAATTGACTTTTCTTTCACTATTTTTAGTGTCGGTATCATCTGAAATAAAATATTCCCGATGTCTAACTGTCTGCGCAGAAATAAATGCTGTATAAATTGCCAAACATGCGAAGATTTCAAAAAGCAATTGTGTTTCAGTGTAGTAAGGTCCAACTTCACTGTTAGTAAAAGTTGGAAGTATCATTGTAAATGCAACGATAGATACAAGAGAAACCAATGCAATTTTCACAGAATGTGGTGAGAATGTTTGTGTATGAAATTTTCGTCCCCCGATAAACAAACATAGTCCAACAATACCATTTAGAATAAGCATCACTGCCGCATAAACCGTGTCTCTGGCAAATGCCGCATAATCTTTGCCTCCGGTAGTCATTAAAGAAATAATAATGGCTACTTCGATAATTGTTATTGATACAGCTAAAATAATAGTTCCATAAGGCTCTCCAACACGGTGGGCAATAATCTCGGAGTGATGTACAGCCGACATTACACAAAATATTAATAGTATGCCGGCTATTGTCTGAAAAACAAGGTTATTGTCTAGAAGCCCAGATAAATATAGTCCACAAGCTAATAAAGGGATTGAAGTTGTCCATTGATAAAGTTTTCTAATTTTTTTCATTTACATCTTTTTATTTAGTGGATTGTCTGCTAGCATAGCAAGTAACGATTGGGAAATTGACGAAGAAACGGGCTATTTGCGAGAATCTTCGAGCGATTTTTAATATTTCAAATATACAAAAAAATTGAACCTTGGAACATCTTCCCGTTTTTTTTGGCAAATTTTATTTTGATGTGCTGGGTTATCTCAATTATAATTCAAAAATGATTAAAAGCATCAAGACATTTTAAAGGACTTCGGAAGCAGAAGTGTTAAGAAAAATGAAATAAAAATTTCCATACTTCATCTTTTTTTTGTTAAATTTACTTTCAAATCACAAATCGTTATGTTAGTAAAAGTATTTGGCAGTGCAATATATGGCGTTTCTGCACAGACTATCACCATAGAAGTCAATGTAGATACAGGAGGTGTTGGCTATCATTTGGTGGGTTTGCCAGACAATGCCATCAAAGAAAGTAGTTACAGGATTTCTGCAGCCTTGAAAAATGTTGGCTACAAAATTCCCGGAAAAAAAATTACTATCAACATGGCTCCTGCAGATCTTCGGAAAGAAGGTTCTGCGTATGATTTGAGTATTGCCATTGGTATCCTTACTGCTTCTGAACAAATAGTTGCTGATAACATTAGCGAATATATTATTATGGGTGAACTTTCATTAGACGGAGGATTACAACCCATCAAAGGAATTTTACCCATTGCCATAAAAGCGAGAGAAGAAGGTTTCAAAGGGATTATCCTGCCCAAACAAAATACCAAAGAAGCCGCAATTGTCAATAACCTAGAAGTGTATGGAGTGGAAAATATAAAAGAGGTTATTGATTTTTTTAATGAAGGAAAGCCTTTGGAGAGAACAGAAATCGACACTCGAAAAGAATTTCAAGACAAGATAAATAATTTTCCATTTGATTTTTCCGAAGTGAAAGGACAAGAAACTGCCAAAAGAGCGATGGAAGTAGCAGCAGCAGGAGGACACAACATCATCATTATTGGACCTCCGGGAAGTGGAAAAACCATGCTCGCCAAAAGAGTTCCAGGAATATTACCACCTCTTACTTTGAAAGAAGCATTAGAAACCACCAAAATACATTCTGTTGCAGGAAAAATGGGTGCCGAAACTTCTCTTATGACAACAAGACCATTCCGAAGTCCACATCATACAATATCCGATGTAGCCTTGGTAGGAGGAGGAAGCTATCCACAACCAGGGGAGATTTCTTTGGCTCATAACGGTGTTTTGTTTTTAGACGAAATGCCAGAATTCAAAAGGCAAGTATTGGAGGTGATGCGACAACCGTTGGAAGATAGAGTGGTTACTATTTCTAGAGCAAAATTCACGGTAAATTATCCTGCAAGTTTTATGTTGGTAGCCAGTATGAATCCTTCGCCATCGGGATATTTTCCAGACGATCCCAACAATACATCGTCGGTAATGGAAATGCAAAGATATATGAACAAACTTTCCGGACCATTATTGGATAGGATAGATATACATGTTGAGGTACAAAAAGTGGAATTTCAACAATTAACAGAAAAAAGAAAAGGAGAAACTAGCGATACTATAAGAAAAAGAGTGCTACAAGCTAGGGAAAAACAAACCGAAAGATATGCCAATTTGGAAATCCATTACAACGCACAAATGGGTCCCAAAGAAATAGAAAAATATTGCAATTTGGACGAAACTTCTCAAAATTTAATAAAAATAGCCATGGAAAAACTCAACCTTTCAGCAAGAGCGTATGATAGGATATTGAAAGTTGCTAGGACTATTGCAGATTTGGAAGCATCGGAAAATGTACTGTCCTCGCATATTTCCGAAGCTATACAATATAGAAGTTTGGACAGGGAATTTTGGAATGTATGATTTTATTGTAAATTACTTTTCATTATTCTTTATTTTGTAATATTTCGAATAATTCAATAATTGTACTGATATTTAATTTATCAAAAATTCTTTTTTTCATTGTGCTAATTGTATTTTGTTTTACATCTAACTGATTGGCGATTTCTAGATTTCCCAAACCCTTTGCATATAGATTAGCAACTAATAATTCTCTTTCGCTTAGCTGATCCAAAGGATTGATGGATTGAGGGTTTTTCAAAGAATTTACAATTAGTTTTTGAGTAGTAGGACTGAAATATTCGCCAAAATCCATCATTTTGAAAATTGCGTCTTTTATTTCATTTTCTTCACTCAACTTGCTTAGGAAACCGTTGCTGCCAGCAGAAATATATTTCAATGCGTGTACATTTTCATCTAAACCAGAGAAAACTAAAATTTTAAGTAAAGGATTAATCTCTTTTAATTGACCAAAAATACTATGGCTATTCCCTTCTGGAAAATGAGCATCAATGATAAGGATATCTACATCATTCTCTCGGGCTATTTCCAAAGTTTGTAGCAGTGTTGATGCCTGTAAAACAATTGATTCAGGCAATATTTCTTCAATTAAAAAAGATATTCCTTGCCGTATCATACTGTGATCGTCTGAAAGCAAGAATGTTGGAGAGGTGGGAATTATGTTCATGCAATGTGATTATCAAAATATAACGAAAAGGAAACCTCTGTTCCTTTGTGAAGTTCACTTTTTATAGATAGTCCGCCGTGGAAAAGCTCAACAATTTCTTTGCACAAACTAAGACCAAGTCCGGCACCAATATTATCTACATCTTCCGAAATTATCCCTTGAAAGTAGGGTTCCAAAATTTTATCAATGTCTTTTTTGGAAATTCCAACACCAGTGTCTGTAACTTTTGTGTGAAATAATACAGATTTTTCTAAAATTTCGCAAGTGCAATTTACTGTAATATCTCCATTTTCAGTGAATTTGTTAGCGTTTCCCAATATATTTGTAAATAATTGATTTAATTTGGCTTTGTCGGAATTTACAATGAGGTTACTAGGGATATTGAGTTTATTTATTAATTGATTTTTTCTGGATTCTATATATGGTTCTATTGCGTATAAAATGTCATCAATTTCAGTTTTCAAATTAAATTCTGAAATATGTAATTTGTTTTCTATTTGCTGATTTTTGGTGTATTCCAAAATTTGATTGGCTTGTATTAACAAAGAATTATTGGTAAACGATATTGATTTCAGGTAATTTTTAATTTCTTCATCATTTGTTTTTTTATGAATCCTGTTGATGAAAATACTAATAATCTTCAAAGGCGAACGCAATTCGTGGCTTAACATACCAAGAATTCTATTTTTGAATTTAAGATTTTCATTGTTCAGCTCTTGTGCATCCAGTAGTTTTTTCTCGTAGGAGAAAGCTATTTTGGTAAGATAGATGATAAGTAAAGAGATAATAAACATAAAGAACAGTAATCCCCAAAGCAGATAATTTCTATTTTTGGTGCTTTTGGAATTTTGTATTTCATATTCTTTTTCAAGTTTAGCTTTCGTTTGGCTTACAGCTGTGTCATAAGCGTTCATTAGTGAGTTGCTGTATGCGAACAAATCATTGAAAACTAAAAAAAGCTGCTCCTTGTTTGCTGTCTTTTTTTCTTGTGATTTGTTGTTTTTGGCTTCTGTAATTCTAATTGTTTTTATTTCTTTTACATAATGATTTTTAACAGATAGTATTAAGCTGTCCATCGATTTTTTCAAGTTTTTTTCTTGCTTGGTTTTATTAATGGTTACTATAACACTGTCTTTATTTTTGGAGTCATTCCCTGCAACAGCGTCTTTCAGTCTTCCGAACAATCCTTTTTTCTTTGTAGAATCGCTAAATGTTTTGGTGCTAATTTCAAATTTAGAGTAATCAAATTTTGGAAAATACTCTTGTATTTCCGGTAATTCTGAAGGCTGAAAAGGTGTAGAGTCCAAACTTAAACTTTTAGTTGAATCTATCAATTTTTGTAATCCTATATTGGTTGTATGTTTGGATAATAATTCTTTGTCAAAATTAATGGTTTTCCTTCCTTTGTCATCAATGGAATTCAAATTACTATTGAATTGTTTTAAACTTTCAAAATAAAGATTGAGATATTTGTTGTCGTTAGTTTTCAGGTATTGTTGAAGTAGTTGTTGAGCAACAGACAAGTTGTTTTTGGCGTTTCCGGTTAATTGTTCGATAACTTGTACCGATTTCATTTGTTCGTCTATTAACTTTTTGGATTTATCATTGCTAAATTCTGTATAGAAAAAACTAGCTAATATTATCTGTACCAACAAAGTACAGGTTAAAAGAGAATATTGAATTACTTTTCTAGAAGTAAAATTAAGACTTGTTTGGGTTTCTAGTTTGGACAATTGCATCAAATTGTATTAATTTTCTGTTTTTAAAATTTTAGTTGTTGCTTGTGGTTTTATTGAAAGAGTAAAAATACTAAAAATTAGGGTAATTTTGCCACCCAATATTCCGGTAATATTTTCAGAATGTTGTAGATTGTTTTCCATTTCCAATTTGGGACGATTACAAATGAATTTCCCGCTCCAACAATATACTTGGCAACATAGTCTGGTTGCATGAGTAGTTTTTTATTCAAGGAAAGTCCCGCATTTATTTTTGTGTTGATGTAGCCAATAACCAATACATTCACAATAATTTTTCTAGAAAACAATTCCTGTCGCAATCCTGCAAGATATTGTGTGAATGCTGCTTTTGTACTCCCGTAGATAAAATTACTTTTTCTACCTCTAACCCCGGAAAGTGAGGACAAGCCAATAATCCTCTCCAAACGATTGTTTTCCAAATCCAAAGCCACCAAATTGAGGATAGAAACCGCTCCTATATAATTGACTGACATCATGGTACTAGCACTTTGGAAATTTTTCAAAGCACTGTCATTTTCCACCAAATATCCTGCAGCATAAACTACTATATGTGGTTTTTGGGGTAGATTATTATAAAATTCTTTATGCGAATTGAAATCTTCTGCATCAAAGTAAACTACATCAACTAAATTTTTAGTTAATGAGGATTCTTCTACAAATTTTAATAGTTCGTTTGTGTTTCTAGATGCTGCAATTACCGAATACCCTTTCTCTGCATACATAAGGATAGACTTTTTTGCAACATCGGAATTTGCTCCTAGGATAAGAACTGTTTTCAAATTTATTTTTTTACAAATTTAATAATACAAAATTTAAGACACTGTAATCCAAGTTTTATTTTTCCGTTGATTTTTTTTAACTACATTTGGAAACTTATAAAAAAACATGCCAAAATAGTGGTTGTAGATAGTTATTAATTATTTTTATGAAAAAATATTCCTCCAAACGAGTAGTACAATTACTTGCACATATCCTGAAAGAATATGGTATATCGGACATTGTTATTTCTCCGGGTTCCAGAAATGCACCTCTCAGCATACACTTTGCAGAGGAAGATTTTTTTAATTGTTATAGCATTGTTGATGAAAGAAGTGCAGCATTTGTAGGAATGGGAATGGCAATTGCAAACAACAAACCAGCAGTAATTTCGTGTACCAGCGGTTCGGCAGTAGCCAATTATTACCCTGCAATTACAGAAGCTTATTATTCTAATAGACCTTTGTTGGTGATTAGTGCAGACAGACCTTTGGACTATATTGATGTTTTTGATGGTCAAACTATCAGACAAAACAATATATTCAATCAACATTCCTATGGAGATTTTCAATTGTTAGAAGACGATAATGAAAACGCTGAATTTGTCAACAGAGAAACTATAAAAAAAGCTGTTGAACTTTGTATTGAAAAGCAAGGGCCAGTACATATCAATATCCCTCTTTCCGAGCCTTTGTATGATTTGACAATGGAAATACCAACTTTCCAAAGTGTT
>JAFDZJ010000305.1 GCA_018266965.1 Bacteroidota bacterium | reverse complement strand
GTGCGGTGGGAAAAAAAATAAAACACAAAGGGTCGGGCATTGAGTGTTGGCTTACTCGTTGTCCTTTTGTTGTATCGTTTCTATGTCCGTGTTCACTTGTCAAAATTTATTATCTGTTTGTTTAAGGTCATTTCGTTTGTTTGTAGCACGGTCGCTCTCGTATTGTTGCTAACGGTTTGCGGCTTGGCGATGTGGCGGATTTTAGCACTAATGTTCATACGAAGAACAAATGTTTGTTTAACCACAAATGTTTCTACGAAGCACTTCGCCCGCCATATCGCCAAACCGCTGTTATAGCCAGTTCTTCTTGTCATTCGGTCGTTTGTTTTACAGTCAATATTTTAGCTAATAGTTTGTTGTCGCTTTGTCTGAATAATGATGTCAGAGTTCTAACTATATTCTCCTTTTGGTCAATGAAATTCAATTGAAAAATAATTTTGTCAGTCGGATTGCAGTTTGCGAAGTAAAATATATCTCTATAAATTGTCTGATATGAATACGACTTATGGTTGTTGAAATATTTCAAGCAACAACTGTCTGAAACGATAGGGTAAGCAGCAAAATACAAAAGTCCCACACCATTGATGTCGTAATATGGATTTACATCATACTCGCAGGTAAAAACAATATTGTCGGTATTTGGAAATATTCCAAATTCTGAGGGAATTTCATCAAGAAGTCCTTTGCGTAATAGTCTGTAGTCGTTCAAATGAAGTGGTGTCTTGGATACTTGATTAATTCTATTCGAGATTAAATCAATATTGCTCTTATTAATTTCATTGTTGTTGTCGTTTACTCTAACTGAAAAAGTCGTCAATAAGGTTGCTTTAATTTCATTGTCTGAACTCCTTCCATTAATACTACTTATAAAAGTGTTGCTTCCAAAGCCTTCTATTTTTGAATTAAAATTGATTGTTTCGTTTTCGTGAAAGTTGACTAATGCAGAAGTTGAATAATTAATCCTTACAAATGTTGCGTATAATCTGTTCCCATTATCATCTTTGAATTCAGATGATTTTTTATTGAAACCTTCTGAAAGCAAAAACCAATGTTTGTCTCCCAAGTATTTAAGTAACCAACTTTCCGACAAAGCACTATTCGCCATTTGTGGCATTCTTATCTCTACACTTTCAGTGTTTGTTACTTCACTTGGTTCGGTTTTGTTGATTATTGAATGTTCACCTTTGTTTTTGTGAAAATACTCCAATGCTTCCGAAAGTGTCTGGTATTGATACCAAACAGCATCAGAAATTTCAATACCAAAATACTTTTCTAAAGCAACACGAATAACAACTATATCAAGGCTGTCAATATGTGTTTGTTTAATCGGAGTGATTAGGTCTGCTTCGGAAACAGTTGGTAATTCCTTTTGAATTATATGTAGATACTGTTTCATTAAAAAGAAAAATCATCATCTTCAATTATGTCCACATTATCATTATTGTCGGATAAGATAATACCTGCAATAAGCTTGTAATACCAACCTTTCCACTCAACTGCAAGAGAAAGCGAAACATATAATTGATTATAGTTATCCAAAAAATCTGGATTTGTTTGATAGCGATGTAAAAAAACAGGGTCAGTAACGGGTAAATCATATTGATTTCCGTTAAAGCTAAAGACAAGTCTAATTTGTGATTTATTTGGATTGTCTTCGTAAGTTTTTTCAACTACCTCAAATGTATTTACTTTAATAAACATTAGAGAAAAAGTAGTGTTTCCAATAGCTTCTTCTGAAACGGCTTTTCCTCTATTTCCAAAAATTAAGTTTCTATTATCACAAAGTCTATCAAGTTCATCGCTCTTATAATTACCAATAACTCTCAAAGAATTTTCTCTGAAATATGCATTTTCAGATTGATAGTTATTTACATCGGGGTAATTTGTAATTTCTATCTCAATAATGTCAAGGATATTAATATGGGAAACTAAATGGGTATGAACTTCACCGTGAGGTGTATTGCATATTGGCCTTATCCATTTCGGTTTTCCGTTAACAATTAGAGGATTATTATTGGTATCTAATTCGATACCAGCTAAACATCTTCCTCCTTCTTTAAATGAGTTCGCTAAACAAACGAAACGTATTGGCATAAGGCTATTTAATTAAGTGAATAATTTCTATGTCTCCTTTTACGTGTTTTAAATACTCAGCCAATAATCTTCTATGGCATTTTTCGGGTGTGTGTTCACTGCACAATAGACAATGTTCGTGTAGTTTTTCAATATCTGTTTTTTGTGCAACCTTTCTCATATCAAGCAAATTCAAGTATTCTGTTTCATACTCTAACCAAGTCATTTTTTTATCTCGATACCTTGATAGTAATTCCTTTGTTGGGGCAAAATCTATATTATGCTCGTAAGATATGTTTCCGATTTCCTTTGCAAAGAATTTAAGGTCTGAACCTTTGGCAAAGCCAGCCAATTGAGAAACATTATTTATTCGGGTATCTACAATTTTAGTGACACCTGCATTTCTCAAAAGGTTAAAGAATTTTTCTGCGGGCTTTCCAGTAAACCCAATTGTATAGAGCTTAATCATAATTTTCTTCTTGTGGAATTTTTGAATATGGTGAAAACGCTATTTCCTTATTTTTCAAACGGTATGCTTCTTTTAACTGGTCTTCCAACGTTATGTTTGGATTGAACATATCGGGTTTGGGTAATTTTTTATCATACTTTTTTAGTAATTGATTTTCAAGGTCAGCATTTGTTTTAAGTGTTTTGTCCTTCATAATGTGTTTAACATCAAAGCCGTCTTTGTCTAAAGCAATTGATACCATTGAAAATCTATGGCAGTCAAAGGGTTCACTTTCTGAACACATTAATGATATTACAAAGCCCTTGTCAAGTCCTTGCCAAATTCTTTCAACCCCGTTTTTAAATGCCCAAGACTTTCTGACCTTTTCAAAGTCAACTTTACCTTCATCGTCTAATAAGTCTGGGTCAGTATGTCTTGCTCCAAACTCTTCTGCAAAATGTAAATAAGTTATTCCATTACTTTTCAGGAAGTTTTTCAAGGGTTCCTGATTGTATTGCGGATTGTATGAACTTGCTGCTACACTTCGCACGTCTATAAGGCAAGTCACACCATATTCCTTGAGTAATTCAAGAAAGTAGTCAAGCTGATGTGTCGAGTGTCCGACTGTGTAAATTATAGGTCTATTTTCCATTTGTCAAAGTTACAATTTTTGTTCTATGTCGTCTGTCTTTTAGCATTGGCTATAACGGTTTTGCGGCTTTGCGAGGGAGCGGACTATTATCACAAATTTTCTTGCGAGGACTACTCTCCAAATATACTAAAATATTTCAAGCGGAGAACTTCTCCCGCTCTCTTGCAAAACTGCCCGTTATCTGTGGTTTATCAGTCTTTGTTTCTGGCTATTAAATTCATCGTCATTTAAGACTCCTTGATTTTTTAGTTCAACAAGTTTTTGGATTTCATCTGCTAATGAAATATTATTTGTAAAATGCATTGTTTGCGTTTTCGGACTTTTTTTAATTTCTCGAACTAAAGAGTTAATTGAACCTGTGATTTCTTGTGGTTCAGTCATTCCTGTGCATGAAAATATTGAAGTCGTTCCCTCTGTTCTTCTTATTGATATATTTCCAAAACCAAACATACTTCCAAACATCGATTTATTGTAAAAAGCTTCAAAGATGTCTTCTTTTGGAATTTCGAAATATGTTTTTCTCCATGGAATAAATCCTGATTTAATTACTAAATCTTCATTTGTTAAAGTCCAAGATGTTGATTTATTTGAAAAAATTCTGATAATTCCAAAAATTAATAAAACGGGTCCTAAAAAATAGCTTTTTGTG
>JAFDZJ010000304.1 GCA_018266965.1 Bacteroidota bacterium | reverse complement strand
CAAATACAAAATTTCAAAGGGAAATACCCGAAACAACTTTGGTATCTTTTTACCATAGAAATGTGGGAACGCTTCTGTTTCTACGGTATGCGTGGTGTTTTGGTTATTTTTATGACCGATCAATTGGGACTTTTCGAAAAAGATGCCAATTTAAAATACGGTGCTATACAAGCATTTATCTATGCTTTCACTTTTATAGGAGGTATTTTTGCCGATAAAATTTTGGGGTTTAAAAAATCGTTGGTTTTTGGAGGGATTATTATGGCAATTGGGAATGTAATAATAGCCATTAATCCTCATGATTTTTTCTATTTTGGCATAACCTGCTCCATTATTGGGACTGGGTTTTTCAAGCCTAATATATCATCTATGGTTGGCGAATTATATAAAGCAGACGACCATAGAAGAGATGCTGGATACGGTATGTTTTACGCTGGGATTAATATTGGTGGACTTTTGGGAGGTGCTTTGTGTGTTTATCTAGGTAAATATTACTCGTGGAGTCTTTGTTTTTTAGCAGCAGCTATTGTAATGATAATCGGGTTAATCACCTATTTTATCATTAAAAAATCTATAGAACCTATTGGTAACTCACCTTTGCAACATTTAGAAAAAAATAGTAGAAACAAAAGAGAAATATCGGTGGTAGTTGGTGCAATTTTATTACTGCCGTTAATTTATTATTTAATTCAGGATAGTAATTTTACCGACTATTTTATGTATGGTATTGGTATTGTTGCTCTTGTATATTTGGGTTACGAAATTTTAAAGCTGGACAATAGTTATAGGAAAAAAGTAATTGCCGCCTTTGTTTTTATATTTATGTATTTGATATTCAATTCTATATATGAGCAAAGTGGAGGCTCTCTTTCTTTGTTTGCCAAAGATAATTTGGTAAGTGATTTATTATTTTTCAAGATAGACCCTAACATTATAAACAACAGTGCCAATTCTTTATTTATTATAATTTTCAGTCCTTTGGTTGGGTTGCTTTGGGTTGGGTTGGCAAAGAAAAAATTGGAACCCAACACGATTATCAAATTCGGTATTGGATTTTTGTTTTTAGCCGCAGGATTTTTCTTATTCTATTCATTACGATTTTTTGTTAATGATGCAGGGAAATCCTCTCTTAATTTATTCACTTTTACTTGGTTGGTAATTACTTTTGGAGAGTTGTGTTTAGGTCCTATTGGAATGTCTATTATTACCAAACTATCGCCAAAAAAATTATTCGGAATGATGATGGGAATGTGGTTTTTAGCAAGTGCTTTTGGGCAATTTTTTGCAGGAAAGATTGGCGCAGAAATGTCTGAAGCCAATACTGGTGGTACTCTTTTAACTAAATTAATCGCCTATACCGACGGTTACAAACAATTGGCAATATATGCAGTAGTTGCAGGACTTTTGTTAATCCTACTATCTCCTGTCATAAAAAAACTGATGCAAGAGGTGAAGTAAGGATATGTAGTTATGAGGTTATGGGGTTATGAGGTTATGGGGTTAAAATGAAAAAAATTGGTATTAATTTTGTTAATTGCAATAACGATTGTTACAATCTCCTTAATTTTTTATTTAAAAATAATTCATGAAAAAATATATTTCACTTTTTATCGTATGTTTTTATTCGTTTGGGTTTGCACAAGTCAATTGGTTATCTATGAACGATGCTTTGAAATTGCAAAAAGAAAATCATAAAAAAATATTGATAGATTTCTATGCAGATTGGTGTGGACCTTGCAAACTGATGGAAAAAAAAACCTATAATCACCCTGTAATTTCAAAATATATAAATGATAATTTTTTGGCGGTAAAATTCGATACAGAGAGTAAAGAAATTATCAATTATCTGGGCCAATCGTTTGACAAAGGCAACAAATCCAGAAGACCAATCCATCAATTTGCAGAATACATGAATGTTTCCTCTGTACCGAGCGTGGTGTTTTTAGACGAAAATGCAATGCCCATAACAATCCTCAACGGACTTCTTACAGCACCAGAATTGGAACCCTACCTCAATTTGATTTTTACTAATGCTTATAAAAGAATAAAAACAAAAGATGAGTGGGATAATTTTCAAAGAAAATTTCGCTCAAGATTGAAGGAATAATTTTGTCTATATTTGAAGAAATTCAATTGTAGATTTCTTATGATAAATAAGCTACTGAAGTATAATTATTTGCTATTGTTAAGCGGAATTTTCTGTTTAATGAAAATTCTATATACCATCTTTTTTCAAAAAGAAATATCAGGTTATGAAGATTGGAGCATTGCCAAAAACCTAATCTATCATCACATATATTCGGAGATTTTATCCGTAGGATCTTCTACCATGAAATTGCCTACTTATCCTATGTTTTTGGGTGTTTTCATTTATTTTTTCGGAGCAAGTGCCAAAACAATCATCATCATCTCTCAACATATTATTTATTTTTTTATACCTACAAGTATTTATAAAATATTAAAGGATAATAATTATCAAAAATCCGGAATCGTTGCGGGATATTTGTTCCTGT
>JAFDZJ010000303.1 GCA_018266965.1 Bacteroidota bacterium | reverse complement strand
CAATACAAATCGACGAAGGAGATTCGCCGATTCAAATAAAAACAATAAACAAATAGAGAGGCACATCGAGGAACGAGATTCGCCGATTTTAATAAAAAATAGTGCAAGAGATTAGAAATTAGTTTAGTATCTTTGAAAATAGTAAAAAAGAAAAAATGGAAACTACAATCGATATCAGAAAAAAAATCCACGAATTTATAGATCACGCAGATGAAAGGATTTTGCGTATTTTTAATGGAATCATTAATGCCGAAAAGGTAGAGAAAGAAATAGAGCCAATGGTTCCCGAATCTTTTTACAAAAAATTAGATGTAGAACGAGAACAGCACTTGAAAGGAGAATCCAAATCTTATACTTGGGAAGATGTAAAAGGCAGACTAACAAAAACATATGGATTATAAATTAGTTCTAAAGCCTAGAGCTGAAAACGATTTAGCCAATGGAATTGAATGGTATGAAAGTAAACAAAAAGGGTTAAGTATAAAATTTTTGAAATGTGTTGAAAAATATTTGGAAAGAATCCATAAAAATCCATTGCATTATCCCTTGAAAAAAAATCAATATAGAGAGGCTTTCATAGAGAAGTTTCCCTATATGATAATTTATGAAGTTTTAGAAAATGAGGTAGTGGTTTTCTCGGTTTTTAATACAGACCAAAATCCTGAAAAAAAAATACTATCTGAATAATTCTCCACTGCCGCACGAAATCGAAGATTCAACGGAGTTAATCTTCGTGTGGTAACATCAGAAGGTTTTTAAAACAAGCAGAGAGGCAAATCGAGGAATGAGATTCGCTGATTCAAATAAAAAAAATAGATAAGCAGAGAGGCAAAGACCATCTTGACAAATGAGAACAAAATGAATATTTTGGGCGAAGTTTGGGAGCGAAGCTCGGTCAGACTAAGCTACACCAAAAACAAAGAAACCAACGAAATTATTATTTTGGACAGAAACGACTCTACCCTTTTGGATTGAATATTAACATCATCAAAAAACCGCTATTTGCCCCAAAAAGTGGCTGGGAGAACTACAAGTACCAAGGACAAGAGCTACAAGAAACTGGTTTCTACAGTTTTAAGTGGAGAAATTATATGCCTGATGTTGGCAGATTTTTCAACATAGACCCGCTCAGTGAAAAATACGCTTACCAATCGCATTATAATTTTTCGGAAAATAATGTTACTTCTCACAGAGAATTAGAGGGACTCGAAGCTGTTTCTGCGGACAATTTCAATAAAAACCAATCAACATTAGTCGTTTTAGGATTAGGAAGAGCAGATGGAAGAAGTGGCGATAGTGTTGGAAGTGGAACAAATACACTTTATTCTAATCTACCTAAAAACCTTCATACAGATGGCGCTTTAGCCAGTCTTCAAAATAGTTTAGGAAGCAACATAGCTGTTGCCGCTTATACAGGAACAGATAGCGGTCTCGCTTCAACTCATATGGTAGGAACTATCGCAAATTACAGAAGTGTAAATCCTGATGGTAATATTATAATGATAGGACATAGTTTGAGAGGAAAAGACATTCTTAATGCAGCGAATGCAACAACCGAAAACATTAATTTAGTTTTGACAATGGAGCCTGTTTCTGTGAATGCAGGAGGAGGAACAGCATATGGTTCTGACCCTTATTCTGCAAGTTTGGGAGGAAATGTTCAAAATATTATTAGTTTAAGTGCTGATAAAAATATGTTTACTGGAGGGGGTGGTTCTAAAACCGTAAGTGGTCAAAATTCTATAAAGGCAACAATGACAGGAACAAGCCAGGTTAATATTGACGACTCTATGACGCCTTATCTCAAACCTTTAATACAGAGAACAGGCCAAGGAGTAAATCCAGTTAAATGGTTTCAAAATGTTAACTGGAATAATTTTACATTTCAACCAAATGTGAGAACAGGAAATGAAGAGAAAAAAGGAACAGGGACAAGATAAAATATATTGAAAATGAAAAAATATATAATTTATTTAATGGCTTTGTTGGTAATAATAGGATTTTGCAATATAAAAATTGCTTATAATTTTTCCGAACCATATCCAATATTAGATATAAAAATGTTGAGAGAAATGTTAAATCCGTCAAGTTGGAAGCAAATAAACCTACATGCAGATTATCGAGGTAATTTTTCCATACTATATTTGGAAATATTATTATCCATATTGCTATTTGTGATTACTTTATTTATCAAAAACTTTAAATATATATTGTATTCTTCGATACTTTTATTGATTATATGGTTTAAGAATATGATTTTGTTTAAAGGAATTATTGAAGAATATATTTATCTCAAAACCTCAATTTTATTTTTGTGTAGTATTTTTATACTGAACTTATATAATATTTATTTAAAAAATAATCAATCAAAAACTCCCGCTAATTAGCGGGAGTTTTGTTTTATAGCACCGCTACATTTTTATTAAAGAAATCTTTAAATTTTTTGGTAGTAAGCATTTTATCTATGATTTTAAAGATACTTATTTTATCTTCCTCCATCATTCCCGTACGATTATATGATGGTCATAAAGTAAACAAAATCCAACTTTTGGGACTTGGTTTTAAAGATTAGGGTATTTCTCCGGATTTTGGAAAGTGTTAAAAACAGAGTAAATATAAACTGTTTTTTCGTCTTCGTAAATTTCAAAGAAAACGAGATACGGCATATGTTTAAACGGCAATGCTCTGATATTTTTGTGCCGAAATTGGAAAAACGGATTGAGCTCCAAAGCGTCTAAAGCATCATTCAATTCTGTTCTGAAGTTGTACTCCCCGTTTTTAGATTTTGAACTATAGTATTCTATTGCCTGCTCAATTTCTTTATCTGCAATATCAGAAAATCGCAGTTTATAATTTGTGTTTTATTGTGAGCTCATCTCGGGAAATAAAGCTTTTTTTATCTTGTTGTAATGCTTTTTCCAGTACTCTTTTTTGCTGTTCAGAAATCAAATGGAAATCTTCATTTTCATTTGGAATAATGATAATTTCTACACTTTTGGCATTAAAATCTTTTGGAAGCGACACGTTAAAAGAATGATCTTTCACTTCTACAAATTGTCTAATCGCATTCATAATCATAAAATTTTCTATACAAACATACAAAAATTCTGCTTTCTTTATACTGGGAATAAAAAATAAAATAAAATAAGATATTGAAAGACATAAACTTCTAATAAAAGAACCTCCGCTCCCGTACGAAATCGAAGATTCAACTGAGTTAATCTTTCGTGCGGAGTAGCAAGAGCACTCAACACCAAAAGAGTTTTGTGTATATGATATATTATTTGTATATTTGAATTATAAATTTTTTAATATGCGTAAAAATATTGACATAGACGAAAACATCCTGACAAAACTTAAAATTCTATCTGCTTTTGAGGAATTAAGTGTGAAATCAATTATGGAAAAAGCTGTTTCTTTTTATGTTGAATATAAAGAAAAGGAAAGATTGAAATCCTTATCCGAAGAAGAAAAGGAAGATTTGGGATTGCTCTTGTTAATGCAACAGGCTGATAGAGAAGATATAGTAAGTTTAGATGAAGTAATGAATGCTTTAGACTAATGGAAGTTGTTTTTTTAAGAAGTTTTCTAAATGATATTAAAAAACTGAGTGACAATAAATTAAAAAATAAAATAAAAGAATTTATTGTTGAACTTCAAAATGCAGAAACATTAGAAGAACTTCAAAATGTTGAAAAATTAAAGGGTTTTTCAACGGCGTACAGATGGAGAATGGGAGATTATAGGTTAGGTTTTTATAAAGATGAAAACAAAGTTGAATTAGCGAGATTTGTGAAGAGAAACGACATTTATAAAGTATTTCCTAAATAAACTTAAATTTTAAAACCGAAGTTTCCACCGCTCCCGCACGAAATCGAAGATACAACGGAGTTAATCTTTCGTGTGGAGTAGCAAAAGCCGAAGGTTTTTATGATTACCAAAAAAATATGTACATTTACCATTACAAATCGAGGAACGAGATTCGCCGATTCCCCCTGCTGGTGCGAGCGTCCCGCTCGTACTCACCGCAGAAGGTTTTTATGATTACCAAAAAAAGCAGTACATTTACCAGTACAAAGATCATTTGGGAAATATAAGAATGAGCTACACCAAAAACAAAGAAACCAACGAAATTACTATTTTGGACAGAAACGACTACTACCCTTTGGATTGAATATAAACATCATCAAAAAACCGCTATTTGCCCCTAAAAGCGGCTGGGAGAATTACAAGTATCAAGGACAAGAATTGCAAGAGACGGGTTTCTATAACTTTAAGTATAGAACATATATGCCAGACACAGGGCGGTTTACCCCTGCTGGTGCGAGCGTCACGCTCGTACTCATAAACAAGTAAATAATGATTAGAGCCAAAGAAAACACCACTTTAAAAATTTTAGACACCAACGATTATTATCCTTTTGGGATGAACTTCTTGGCAAGTGCTTTGGTAGGAGAGTCTGTTTTTAATCCGCAGACAAGTCCTTTAAATTACAAGTACAACGGCAAAGAACTTCAAGAGACGGGAATGTATATGTTTAAATACAGAACATTTATGCCTGATACATGTCGCTTTATTCAGTTAGATCCATTAGCGGAAAAATTTCCGTACAATTCTACTTATGCTTTCCAAGAAATTAAAATGGGAATGGGTGTTGAATTGGAGGGATTAGAATTATTAAAAAACATTACCGGATATTTTGCTATTAACGGAAATCAAATGACTGTTAAACAAGCTCCAATTACACAAAGGGATTCTTTTGGAAGACCATCTTTCAGAGCAGGCGACATAGGATTATCTACAAGTGGATATAATCCTAATAGAAAAATGCGAATTAGAATTCGGATTACATGCTTTAGCACACAATCTGAGAAAGAAAAGTGCCTAAAAGAGGGTACTTTTTGTCATTTAAAAAGAATATTGTTCTTCTTTAAAATTAATTCTAAAAAATCAGAAATAAAAAACCGTCTCGAAAAAATTGTATCGAGACGGCTTCTTTTTTTATGTAGCTAATTGCCTTACATTATCATTTCAAATCTAGCATATTCTGCAACTTTTTTTGGTAGTTTTATACCTTCTGTAGTTTGGTTGTTTTCCAGTAATGCAGCCATTATCCTAGGCAAAGCCATTGCCGAACCATTTAGGGTGTGTACAAGTTGTGTTTTTCCGTCTTTTCTGTATCTGCATTTCAATCTGTTGGCTTGGAAAGTTTCAAAATTAGAAACAGAAGAAACCTCCAACCATTTTTCTTGAGCAGCACTCCAAACTTCGAAATCATAAGTCATAGCAGAGGTAAAACCCATATCACCACCACATAATCTCAATATTCTAAAAGGAAGCTCCAAATCCTCCAAAATGCTTTTTACATGTTCCACCATTTCTTCCAGTGCAGCATAAGAATTTTCCGGTTTTTCTATTCTTACTATTTCCACCTTTTCGAATTGGTGTAATCTGTTCAGACCTCTTACATGTGCTCCATAACTTCCTGCTTCTCTCCTGTAGCATTGTGAAAAAGCAGTGTTTTTTACTGGAAAATCATTTTCATCAATAATAGTATCTCTGTATATATTGGTAACAGGGACTTCTGCTGTTGGTATTAGGTATAGATTGTCTTCATTCACAAAGTACATTTGCCCCTCTTTGTCTGGCAATTGTCCTGTTCCGTACCCGGAGGCTTCGTTTACTACATGAGGTGGATTGACTTCCAGATACCCAGCATCTGTATTTTTGTCCAAAAAATATTGTACTAATGCTCTTTGTAATCTTGCTCCTTTTCCGAGATATACAGGGAAACCTGCACCAGCAATTTTTACTCCCAATTCAAAATCTATAAGGTTGTATTTTTTTGCTAATTCCCAATGAGGGATATTTCCTGCTCCCAAACCTTGTACTTCGTGGGATTGAAAAACAATCTCGTTATCTTCTGCGGATACTCCTGCTTTCACTTTTTCATAAGGAATATTCGGTATTTGATAGAGGATTTGCAAAAGCTCTTCTTCCACTACTGGTTTTTGATTTTCCAATTCTTTTATTCTATCTGCAAATTCGGTAGTTTTTGTTTTTGCAGCTTCTGCTTCATCTTTTTTACCGTCTTTCATTAGTAATCCAATTTCCTTGGAAACCTTGTTTTTCTCTGCATTCAAAGTATCCAATTCGAATTGGATTTTTTTTCTGTTTTCGTCTATTTGTATGGCTTCATCAACCAAATTGATATTTTTGAAGTTCCTTTTTTGTAGTCCTTCAATAACTAATTCTTTTTGTTCTTTTAAGAAATTGACTTGTAACATATTGCAGTATTAAGGTTTTTGATAAATTTAAAATAATCAGAAATTTTTGAATTGCAAATTTAATAATTTATTTAAAAATTTTGATGATGTTATCTGTATTTGGATTTTTGGTAAAAACAGAAATTCCGTTGTAGGTAGCGTTGTTTATTTGAAACAAAGTTGGCGACATGGTGTAGTTGAGTACCAAAGTGTCATTGGTTGTAACGGTATTGTTTCCGAGTTTTTTTTGAAACGCAAAGGCAATTTTGGATTGGTAATTTTGTGGAGGATTATTAGCGTCCATTGCAATTCTTTTTGCACCTGCAATATATTCCAAATAATTGATGGTGTCGGCAGTTTTTTTAAGTGTCATCGGCACAGGAACAACATCGGTAGCTCCATAGACATCATTAATAGTGTATCCTATATAGGAACCATTAATCTTGGAATTCAACATATCCTGACCAGCAGAGTCAATAAAAATTTGAATTTTTTGGTCGATAAATTGGGTGTCCTCCGAATTGCGACACGCAATGAAAAACATAAACGAAATAACCGTTAGGAAAAAAATATTTTTCTTCATGGGACAAAGATAATTTATTTTAGTCGCTTATAATAGTTTAGGAAAAAAATGCCCAAGATAATTCCACTAGAAAACAGAGTGATTCCAACAGAATATACCATTCCAATTAACCCAAATGTAGGAACTAAAAAATAACTTAATATCACTAACTCTACTATGGCAATGACGGAAGCAATGGTGTTAAATTTCATTTTTCCAATGGCAGAATTGAGATTTCCGTATAGATTTCTGAAAAGCATATTCAAGCAAAATACTATTAATAATAGTACAAATGGATTGGAGCTGTTCATGTATTGTTCTTTGAAAAGCAATGAAAATATCTCTTTTCTCCATACGCTTCCAATACCAACAATCGCAATACAAATAGGAATAAATAACTTGTAATAATTGATGATATAGTTTTTTAAAAAT
>JAFDZJ010000302.1 GCA_018266965.1 Bacteroidota bacterium | reverse complement strand
AGGAAAGATGTGCTAAGCCTAAAAAAGAAAGACTACAATTTTGAAATAAAAAAAATGATAGGACTTCCACAAGCCAAAGGCGATGGATTGCCAAGGCAACTTCCAGTAGCATCATTAGCCAATGGAGGATTGAGTTTTAGCCTGGAAAGTATCTACGACATACTTTCTGGAGAAAGAAAAAAGAAAGAAAGGTATCAAAAATTTGAGATGATGAATACCTCAATAAAAAATATCCAAAACTATTTTGGAGACGATTATTTCATTAAACTAAAAATACCTAAACCATTGATTAGTAATTTTTTACAGTTCATATACACTTCGGATAACATCCAAAATATTGTCGATACAGGTAACTACGAAGCAGTGAAATTTTACATGGAAAAATATAATCCTATCTACCAAAAAAGATTAAGGGCATCAAATTTGATGAAATTAGTTGAATAGTTCTGAAAAAATACTAATTTTGTAGGCTCAAACATAAACACAAAAAAAAATGAAAAGGATATTTATAGTATTCTCAATAATCGTTGCCACTTTTTCTTTCGCTCAACAAAAAGGGAAAGATTACAGTCAAATCATGAAAAGTAAAAACATCTACGAGATAGATGCTTTCTTGCGAGATGCCCACCCCGACGATCCTAGAAGAAAAATACTAAAGGACAAACTAATTGAGATGATTACAAAGTACATCCAATACTCCAGTCCGGACGATCAGTCTGTACCTATATTAGAAGAAAAACTTGTATTGCTAAAAGAAAGGGGTTCTACAAAAATGAACTATGAGGAAATGAATGCAAGTATCAAACAAAGACAAATAACTTATTATAAAAATCAATTGGCATTAATCGAAAGTGGACAATACGCCGAAATGAGAGAAGAAACTCAAAAGAAACTGAAGCGTTCTGAAAACGAATTAAGAAGAATGGATATTTCTAATGAATTTTATGATGGCTTAACTGGAAAATCAAAAAAGAATCTTAGCTTCAAAGAAAGAGAAGCCGCTGCTGATGCTGCAGAAAAAAAATTGACTAATAACAATATCGCAACCAAGCAAGATCCCGAAGCCGAAGAATTTAGAAAATTAATGAATGACTCTCCAGAAGAACACAAAAAGAAAACAGTTGGATTGCTAAATAAACTTTTTGACAATGACTCCAAAAGTAAAGATGTAGTAGTGATGATAGAGAACAAATCCAATTGTAATATGATTATGAGGATAGATGGAGGTGACACGAAATACAATTTACCAATATTGGCACAAAAAGAAAATTCAATTGTCCTTACAAAAGGTAAATATACTTTCAAAAGCATCATTTGTGGTTCAGAATATACATCAGACAAATCTGTTGATAAAAATTTGGTTATTACACTGAAAAACAATTAATCCTTTATCTGAAAATATAAAAACCCCTAGCGATAATCTACTAGGGGTTTTCTTTTGCACTTAACAACTCCAATAAAATTCTTATTTTTGCTCAATTTTAAAAGATACTATGGGCAAAAATAAACTAGCCAGATTCGAAGAAAACAAAAAACTCCCCAATGTTTTTCAACCAACCAGGGAAGAAGCAATGGCACAATACGAACTAAAAGGAAAATGGAGAGAAAAAATATTCAAAAATAACAATCCAATTGTCCTAGAACTTGGCTGTGGCAAAGGAGAATACACTGTTGGACTAGCAAAGGCTTTTCCAGAAAAAAATTTTATAGGTATTGATATCAAAGGTGCCAGATTTTGGTTTGGTGCCAAAGAAGCACATACCACTGGGCTGGACAATGCTTGTTTCTTGAGAACACAAATAGAATTGGTTGATTGCTTTTTTAATGAAAATGAAGTAGATGAAATTTGGATTACTTTTCCTGACCCTCAAATAAAATATAGACGAACAAAACATAGACTGACCCATCCGGATTTTTTGGAACGATACAAAAAATTCCTAAAACCCGGAGGAATTGTTCACTTGAAAACAGACTCGGAATTTTTACACGGATACACTTTGGGATTACTGCAAGGATTGGGACATGAGATAATAACCTCGCACCATGACATCTATGGAGCCCCTGAATTCGAACCACAAACTCCACTTCTTCGTGAGATACAAACCTACTACGAAGGATTATTTTCCGCCAAAGGAAAAACAATCACTTATATACAATTCAAAATTTAATTCAAAAAAAATAGGCTATCCAAAGAACGAGGATAGCCTATTTTTCTTATTTTATTTCAGAAATCACATTTACAGCTTCTTGCAAATAGAAATCTTTTTGTAGATTTTTTTTCCAGTTATCTTTTTTCTTGGAAAACACATCGTCTGTTTTCATCCGAGTAACTTCGTCCGGATTAAAATTAAAAGAAAGTTTATTGTTAAATTTATCCAATCCTTTGAATTTTTCAATTTGTGCTTTTCTAATTTTCATCAACTCAAAAAATTTGGTTTGGTTGATGGTTATTGTTTCTTCTTTGTCCATTTTTTGTTTCCATTCTGCGGACTCTTGCAACAATTGGTACATTTTGTTATTAGCCATTCTAGCAGTACTGTTCTTTTCTATTGAAGAGAAATCATTGTTGGCTAATTTTGTAAATGATGTTGGAGCAATTTTATCCCAAGCCAAAGCGTATTCATCAAATCTTTCTCCAACTTCGGCATAGGTGAAAAAGTCTTTCAGTTTTATATCCGACTCTATTCCTTTTCTTTGTGTGGACTCTCCAGTTACACGATAAAATTTTTGAATAGTAAGTTTCAACGCACCGAAATCATCAGAAGAGTTGAGAAACCTGTTGAGTTCCACAAAAGTTTGTACCGTACCTTTTCCAAAAGATTGAGGAGAACCTATGATTATTCCTCTGCCATAATCTTGTACTACACCTGCAAAAATTTCGGAAGCAGAGGCAGAAAGTTCGTTTTGCATTACCACCAATGGACCTGTCCATACAGGATCATTGAATTTGCTTTTCAGGGTATTAATTTTCCCATTACCGTCTTTCACTTGTACAAACGCTCCTCCTTTCATAAAAAGTCCCATCATATCCCCCACTTGTGTTAGGGAGCCACCTCCGTTATTTCTAAGGTCAAGGATTATCCCACTAATATTTTGAGCTTTTAGCTTGATGATTTCATTTTTCATATCATCAGCAGCATTTCTTCCTTTTTTATCATCGAAATCCGCATAGAAACCGGGAAGATTTATAAAGCCCCATTTTTTTCCATCTGCGGTATGGACAACGATACTTTTGGCAAAAGTATCTTCTATTTCCACTTCCTCTCTTACCAGCGTAACTTCTTTTATTGATTGGTCTTTTTTCTGAACGGTAAGTGTTACTGGCACGCCTTTTTCGCCACGGATAAGTCTTACTGCCTCGCTAGAAAGTAAGCCAACAGCATTTACAGCATCAGTATTTGGTTTGGATTTTATTTTTAAAATCTTGTCGCCTTCGGTAAGTTGTTTGGATTTCCAAGCAGGAGCCCCAATACTGAGTGCACCCAAATAAAGATAACCCTTTTTTTCTTGGATAATGGCACCAATT
>JAFDZJ010000301.1 GCA_018266965.1 Bacteroidota bacterium | reverse complement strand
GTGTAGAATAATTTTTGTTCACCTCGCCGGTTGGAGCTTTGTTTTTTACTCATTTTCTGTCCTGTTTTTAGTTGACTTATCCACTTTTTGGGAGTCAACCTATTTCAGGACTATACACTTGCAGCTAACGGTCGGCGCTTGGCGAAGGTGGGGATAGAATTCCGTCCGCCTGGCTGCCGTCACATAAAAATAAGAAAAACCTTGTTGCTTTAGAAAATGCAGCCAGCGGAACTAAGAGCGTAGCAAAAAACCGCTGGCGGATTTTATTAAGTCAAACCACTTAAGCTTAATAGTAGCAAGCACTTGAAACACATTCCGTCTGCCCCACTTTTGCCAAACGCTTGTTGGCTGCTTGTGCCTTTGGTCAATAATTCTGGATCAATTAGTTAGTCTCAACAGTTGGAACCAAAGAAACAATGAAATCAAAATTAAGATTCCTCTTTGCCAAATTTTCTTTTTATAATTTCCTGCGTCAAGATTCCAAAATTCTGTCAATGGGTTAAACTGAATGAAGAAGAAAAATGGAAAGAAGATAGTAATACCAATCATTTCTGCTATTGTATAACTTTCTGTTCTATTTTTTTCAAATTGTTCAGTTTTTCGGTCATCAAGCTTTTTAAGAATATTAATCCTTTTTTGCTTTTCTTGTTTAATAGCTTGCCAGGTAAAATTCCTACGGTATAGTTCTTCTTCTGCTAAAATTTGTATTTCTTCTGACCACTTTTCGTCATTACTAATAATGTTTAGCAACTCTTTGGTTTGTCTTTCACTAACTGGTGGGTTAAATTCCATTCAAAAGTAAAGTTGAATTTTGTCTGTCATTGCAAGTTGTGGTTGATGTCGGAGGGCATAGCAGCCAACGGTTTGGGTATTGGCGAAGAAGGGGCATTTGAAAAACGTCAGCCCAACTTTTGCACAAATGCCAAATAGAATTACAAATGTTGAGGCTTGTACTTCGGCCCCTTTTTTGCCAATACCATGTTAGGCACAGTACATTTTGATTTAATAAATAAATTCACAATTTGGAAGTAGCTTTTTGTGTCTTAATTTTTCATTTTCTGAAACAAATTCACGTTTATAGTTGGTCATAATTATCCGCTTTATGTTTTTCAATTTCGATATTGTTTCCGGAAGTCTTTGTTCACCATAATTAATATCAATTTCCTCTAAGGTTTCCAAATTTATGAGTATCGAAAATAAACGCTCAAAATCTATGTCAAATATCCCTGATAAATCAATTTTTTTTAATGAGTTTAAGTTTCCAAAATCAAGTGGCAAGTATTTATAGTCGGCTGGCGACAACACAATTTCTTCTAGTTTTTTAAGATTTCCGATTCCATCAGGAATGCTATCGGTTTCATATATGTTCAGCCCTAAAAATTTTAGATTTTGAAATGAGTATATCTCTGTGGGAATTTTAATTCGCCAAGCTTGGCTTAAATCTAAATAAGTCAAGTCTAAGCCTTGAAGGGATTTTATTGAATAGTCAAAGTCAAAAGGTTCTCTCATTGAATACAAACTAACTTTATTAAGATTTTTACAGTGTTTTACACTTCTTGGAATTCTTTTAAGTTTATCACAATATCTAAAATGTAACTCTTTTAAGTTTGTCAATTTACCAATTTCATCAGGAAGTGTTTCAATATCCGAATGCTCAATATTTAAAATTTGTAATGATTGAAGTTTTTCAATACCAGAAGGAATGGCTTTTGTGTTAAATGATAGCGTTAATTCTTTAAGATTTTTAAGTTTACTTAGAATGTTAAAAGCTTTTTCATAGTTTATTTTTGAATTACCCTTTAAATCTATTTTTTCAATGTTTTGACATTGAAGTAAAGCAGTTGGAATCGAATCCAGTCCAACATCCCAGAAGTTAGCATACTTAAAGTTTTTACATTCCGAGAGAATTGAAAATACCTGCTCCCAATTCATTTTATTACAAAAATGAATTTCTGTCAAACTATCCAAGTTTGACATTGATTTTGGTAATGTTTTTATTTCGTTGTCTTGAAATTCTAAAATTTTCAAGTTTCTCAGCGTCCCAATTTCTTCAGGGATTTCTGAAAGCTGATTATAAGAGATAAATAATTCCTCAATTTGAGTTAATCCAAAAATGTAGTGAGGGACTTTTGTTAGCTTGTCAAAACTCAGTCGGACACTTTTTTGATTGCCATACTTTCTAAAAATATTGTATTCATTTATTTCAAGAGAGTCTCCAATACTTTCGATTGCGAACTTAAACCCTAATGGTTCTTTTAGTGGTCTTTCATATTCGTAATATGTCAAGTACAGTTTTTGAGTTTCGATAATAGAGTCATCTTGTATAAAGCCTATAAGGTATATATCAATAGACGCAATGCCTAACGGTGCATCTTTCAAAGTGTACTGGCAACAACTACCAGCTCTTTTAAAAACGATTTTACGCCCTAAATTGTCTTGTAGGTTTTTAAGATAAATTATTTCATTTCTTGGTCCACCATTAACTCCTGTTCCAACTTTTATTGGATAATTCGGGCTTATTCCTAAAGAGTCAGGTTTTTGCCCAAAAGACTGAAAAGCAAAAAATAGTAAAAGTATGTAGAGTTGTCTCACGGGTTTGATTGTATTGTGCCTAACGTTGAGGGCTTGCTGCTGTGCTGGTATTTTATAATGTCCAGCCCGGAACCGCTGATGATTGAAAAACTGAAGTTGAAGTTAACAACAAAAAGCTGAACAATGAACGTCGAGCCCGAACCGCTGCTGATAGCGAACAAAAAGATGAGAATTTATTCGTCAGCCAGCATAGCAGCAAACCCCTTGTTGCCTGTAGTTGTATTTTGTCAACGATGTTTGATTAAACCAATTTTGCTACTGTCTGTAACTGTCACTTGCGGAAACAAGTCGTCTTTTGTATTTGGTATTCCGTCTTGTCCCGACGAAAAAAGGTAGTACTTGTCGCCAATTTTTTCGTAATTATAAAATACCTCCCCTTTTGTATTCATTCCCTGTGCAGCGTCATTGATTGGTGCAAGTTTATCGTCATCTCTTAGCTGTTCCAGTCTGTCAGGGTATTGTCCATGTGTCAATTTATAGTATTCAATATTTTTCACTAAGCTGTTTAATTGCATTTGTGAAATGTCTTCAAAACCCTTTTTAAAAACGTTAGCATTTTTTCCTGCATAGAAAAGTGTCGAATAAACGAGAATTGTCCATAAAATGCCTGCTGCGCCAATTATTGAAAGCCATTTGTCTTTATACTTCAAAAGTCCATACAAAAGAAGGCCCAAACCAACAAATGCTCCAACCAATGGTATTAAACAAAGAAGTCCTAATAAATAAGGCGGTTTTGATTTTGTCGGAATAGTCGTTGTGTACATTGTTATTTTGTTGTGTATGTCGCCGAACAATTACAGGCAACGTCCGGGCTTTGCGTTCGGGCGGGTTTCGGAGCACAAAATTTCAATTTATTACTAAAGTTCATTAGAAGTGCAAAACTCCAAGTTTGCACGTCAGCCCGCCTGACGCAAAACCCGTGTTAGCGGTTC
>JAFDZJ010000300.1 GCA_018266965.1 Bacteroidota bacterium | reverse complement strand
CTTAACACCGTCAATCTAGAAACCGATCCAACACAGGTGGAATGGCATGCAACCAATGACGCAAACAGCCCAGTAATATCTAATGTTTCTGCAATGGGACCCGGAACCTATTATGCCTTCTATACAGTAGCCTCTGGAAAATGTAGGCTTGTAGGTTCGGTGGTTAATGTCTCCAATTATCAACTTGGAGACCCTGAATATGGAAATTGCCTTGGATTAGTTTGTTATAATAATGGTTGGAATAATGTACAAGCAACTTCTATAGGAGCTGTTAAATCCTACACAATTGGTTCTAAAACATTTACAGCTACCTATACTTTAAATTCAGGAACATCTGTATTCTACCCCAATTATACACCTGGAGGAATCTTCGGCACAATGACTTTGGACATGGCAGGTGTAAGAAATGGAGTTATGACAACTACATTCTCTACCCCTGTGTATTCAATGGATTTAGGCTGGGATGATTTTGATATGAGCGAAACAACTAGTTTCCAGTTTTATGACCAAAACAATAATTTAATTCCGACGACTACACTACAAACGACATTAGTGTTTTCAGGTGCTCAAACAACAATATCCTATCCGGTAAATGGGACTATAAAGGTAATGGCTACAAATTCTGGTAATATTTCAGGAGCCGATACTCAAATTAGATTTAATTTTCCTGGAACAATAGGGATTAGTAAAATTGTAGCTACAGCAGTCAATCCATTGAGTGGGGACAATGATATGTTTCTTATTGGAGGTTGTATAGCAGGAAATTGCTACAAACCTGCTACCCTAGACGCTGGAAACACCTATCCAACTCAACAAGGGATTACTGCACTAGGTAGAGCTGGAGCTAACAACAGTAATTGGCCAATGGTAAGACAATCTGCTTGGACAGCACTAGAGTCCAAAGAAAAAGGATTTGTGGTAAACAGGGTAGCAACAACAGCTGCTTTGGCAAACATAACCAACCCGGTAGAAGGGATGATGGTATATGACATAGAAGCCAAATGCTTGAAAGTTTATACCATAAAAGAAGGAGATACCAATCCAGCGTGGTGGTGTATGACAACTTCAGCTTGTCCGGACTAATACTATAGAATTATTTTAACAATCCTTCAAGGCTTTTAAAACCTTGAAGGATTAAATAAAAATCATCATGAAAAATATAAAAAACATATTCATATTATCCATATTAGGGATTTCTCTTTCTGCAACTGCACAAGTGGCAATAGGAAAATCAGCATTAAGTAAAATACAACCAGCCAACACTGTAACCAATCCTAGTATTTCACTGGAATTTTATGATGGAGCGGATAATAAAAAAGGATTGATATTGCCTTGGACTTCTACGGTTGCCAATCAACCGACTGCCTACAATACAACAACCAAAGCTGGTTACCAAGGTATGCAAGGAACAATAGAAAACGGAACAATCATCTTCGACCTTTCGGACAAACAAGTAAAATACAGGAAAGATGGTGCTTGGTCTAGTCTTACTGCAGCAAGTTTTCCACTATCATATAGAGATACTTCCAATGCAACTGTTACAGTAAATTCTACTGCTGACTTTTTAGTTGTCGATAGCTCATTACAAGATAATGCTAAAGAAAATGCAACAGCAAAAGCAGTAATTGGCGCCAATGCCAACACAGATACTACCAACGGCATCTTGGTTCTTTCGGATAACAATAGAGCAATGGTTTTACCAAAGGTAGCAAGTCCACATCTTAATATCAAAAACCCTACTCCGGGTATGATGGCTTACGATACAGTAAAAAGACAATTAGCTGTATATAACGGAACTATTTGGTCTTTTTGGAAACCATAGAATACATTAAAAACAATTTCAAAAGGCATCATTTTCATGGTGTCTTTTTTAGTTTCTCAACCTCTTGCCCTGTTTCTTATTTTTTTTAAATTTGTAGTACATTATTTTAGGATAGTTTCTGTTAATCAATTTTATACAAATACTAAATTTCTCTCTTCATGAAAAAAATATTATTTCTTTTTTTGTTATCTTTTTTAATGATTTCCTGCAAAAAAGACAAGGTTGATGCCAGTAGTACACAGGCCTTTCAGTCAAGTATCAACGATATGGCTTCTTCTCTTACCACACTCCAGCAAACAAAATTCAATGAGGCACTCTACATTTTGAAAAAATTCGCTGTTCCCGGAGAAGACGATATTACAGAGCTGAAACAACTTGCCCAATTGCTCAATGGAAAAAACACCCAAGAAATTCTTTCTTTGGCCGACGAAACCGCTAGGAAAAACAACATGGACTGGACAAGTACAGGTCCTCCTTCATTAGGCGAAATGAATATCTTTGGGAATGTTTCCGCCAAAGAAGTGGACAAAAATGATATTGAAGCCACATCTCTCAACATCAATATTGTACCCGTTGGAAATGATAGTATTGGGATAAAAGCCATACAAGTTGTTCCTAGATTGGTGGATAACGAAGATAAAAATATCGAGTTTACTGATGCGGGTTTAGAAGCTTTAATGGAAGTTTCTAGTGGTGGCACAAAATTATTAACAGCAAAAAACATTGTTTCCGATAATAATTTTAAAGGATTTAGACTCAATTTCTCATCATTACCTGAAAGCAAAATATTCGACAATAAAATCGATGTTAAAGTAAGCATTAAAACCACCAAAAAAACTTTCCAACTTACCAAAACAGGAATTGCCATCAATCCAAATGCTTTACAAAAACCTAAACCTGTACAAGTGGATTCTACTATGGTCAATAATCCTACCATTCCTACCGAACCTACAACACCTACCCCAACTATTGCAGACCCAAAAACTACAGTATCCAAATTTTTGAACAATCTCAATACCCAAAACCTAAAAGCGGCTTATGAAAATTCTCAAAATCCAAACTGGGGTTCCTATGAATCGTTCTCTAATCCTACATCGGGTTTTGGTGCTGTAAAATCATTATCTGTAAAAAACATTTCCACTACCAATACCACTCCTACCACTTCTACCGTAGTTGCAACCTATGATGTGGTGGACAAATCCGGAAAATCTACTTCCTTAAAAGTTAATTTTGGATTAAAAAATACCAATGGCGAATGGAAAATTTCGTCTTACCAAATCCAATAATCCTAAATTGTTGATATAGATGAATAATGAATCACTGATTGCCGAACTCAATAATACAATTGATAATATCCCGGATTTTCCAATTCCCGGAATTCAATTCAAAGATATCACACCCATTTTTTTAAATCCAAAATTATATGAAGCTGTAATTGCAGATTTTGTGAATTTTTCCAAAGGGAAAATAGATGTTGTCTGCGGCATCGAAAGTAGAGGCTATCTTTTCGGGATTGCAATTGCAGTGGCTTTGGAAGTTCCTTTTGTACTCATCAGGAAAAAAGGCAAACTGCCGCCACCTTTTATTTCACAAAAATATAATTTGGAATATGGCACTTCCGAAATTGAAATGAAAACAGACCAGATAAAAGAAAATCAAAGAGTGTTGATCCATGACGATTTGTTAGCAACAGGAGGAACCACCGAAGCTGCAGCAAAATTAGTCCAACAACAAGGGGCTATTGTTTCTCAATTTTCTTTTCTTATTGGTCTAAATGAGTTAAAGGGTAAAGAGAAATTGAAACATTTCCAAGCAGATATTTATGAAATTTTATCATATTAATGAGCAATAAAATTGAAATTCATTAATCTAATAGTACTATTTATTATATTTTCTTGTCAAGGTCAAGAAAAGGAATCATCAACAAAAATAAAAATGGATAATTATAAAACTATAACTTTCGGTGGAGGATGTTTTTGGTGTATAGAAAGCTGTTTCAATAGATTGAAAGGTGTAGAGAGTGCTATTTCCGGATATGCAGGTGGACATACCAAAAATCCGAATTACAAAGAAGTATGCACAGGAGATACAGGACACGCAGAAGTAGTACAACTTACTTACAATCCGTCTGTAATTTCGTTTGATCAGCTTTTAGATGTTTTCTTTTTTTTACACGATCCCACCCAGTTGGATAGACAAGGAAATGATATTGGGACACAATATCGTTCTATTGTTTTTTATAATGATGAAATGGAAAAAGAATTAATCAAGAAAAAAATTTCAGAAATTAATGCTTCCAAGACTTATGAAAAAGCAATTGTAACACAAGTTGTACCAAAAGCTCATTTTTGGCCAGCGGAAACATATCATCAAGGGTATTACCTCGACAATCCCAATCAACCCTACTGTTCGGCAGTTGTTGGTCCCAAAATAAAAAAATTTTTAGCCCATTTTCAACCTTTGGGCTTGGTAAAGGAATAGGGTTAGAAAACAAATTGACTTTTCTTATTCAGAAAAGTCAATTTTTATTTTTAGTGAGTTGGTTTCCAATCAACAACAGCTTGTATGAAAGCTGCAGCATTTTCTATTGGTATATTGGGTAGGATACCATGACCAAGATTGGCAATATATCTATCTTTTCCAAAACGGTTAATCATTTCTGTAACCATTTTTTTTATGGTTGCTGGATCGGAGTGCAATCTTGCAGGATCAAAATTCCCTTGCAGGGTAACTTTGTTTTGTGTTAATTTTCTTGCCAATTCAGGTGTTATTGTCCAATCTACTCCAAGTGCGGAAATCTTTGCTTTGGACATTTCTTCTAATGCAAACCAACAACCTTTCCCGAAAACTACCACCGGAGCAAAAGCAGCCAAAGCATCGACAATCTGCTGTATATATCTCCACGAAAATTCTTGATAATCCTCTGGCGAAAGCATTCCTCCCCAAGAGTCGAAAATTTGTACAGCCGAAACTCCTTTTTCTATTTTTCTGTTCAGGTATGCAATAGTAGTATCTGTGATTTTTTGCAAAAGCAGATGAGCTGCCTCTGGTTGTTGAAAACAAAATGATTTGGCAATATCAAACGATTTGGAACCTTTACCTTCAACACAATAGCAAAGCAAAGTCCAAGGAGAACCAGCAAAACCTATCAATGGGATTTCATTGTCCAATTTTTGTAAAGTTAGCTCTATCGCATCAAAAACATAACCCAATGTGTCATTCACATCTGGAGTTTCTATTGCTTTTACTTGTTCCATAGTACGGATAGGATTATCCAACCAAGGACCCACACTTTCTTTCATTTTGAAGTCTATTCCCATTGCTTGGGGTACAACTAATATGTCCGAAAACAAGATAGCAGCATCCAAAGGAAATCTTCTGATGGGTTGTACGGTAATTTCTGCAGCTAATTCTGGAGTTTGGCATCGTGTGAAAAAATCGTATTGATCTCTTAATTTTATAAATTCTGGCAGGTATCTTCCGGCTTGTCGCATCATCCAAACTGGCGGTCTCTCTACGGTTTCACCTTTTAATGCTTTTAGGTATAAGTCGTTTTTAATCATAATATTCATTAATCTAACTATATTTCTTGCGCAGAAATATATAAATTTATCAATTTCAACAAATCGTCTAAATTACTTTCTTTACTGGTTATTATCTTACTATTGGTCCTAGCTTTCAATTCGTTTTCTGTAGTTTCTCCTATGGAGAAAAGAATTTTATTGTCGAAAGAATTTAATTTTGCAAAGCTACGAACTCCACTCGGGCTAAAAAAACAAATTGCATCATGATTTTCGTCAATTTTTGGATATAAAAGTTCGGTTTCATAGACAATCACTTTTTTGTATTGAATATTCTGCAAGGGTAATTTTCTGTCCAGAATATCCAACGCAAGATTTCCGCAAAAATGTATAAATTTTTCTTTACCAGAATTTTCTATCACAAAATCCAATAACTCACTAGCGTGTCGAGTTACTTTATACACGCCATATCCATATTTTTTAATTTCTTTTTTTGTTTTTTTACCAACAGCATATACCTTATTGTATTTTGATGGTTTGGAAAAATCTTCATTTGGAGAAAATCCATTTTCAAAAAATGATTGTACCCCATTCACACTTGTAAAGATTAGCGAGTAATTATCAAGCGGAAACGGTGCTATTTTCAAATGATTTATTCTTAAAACATCAACAAAATCTAATTGTACAGTTGGTGTAAGTTTGTGTTTTACCTCTTGTTCAATACTTTTTTTTGTGAAAAGAATTTTCATCTTTACTGTTCTATTTGTGATTTTATTTTTTTCATGAGTTCTTTGCCTCCTTTGTCCAAAACCTGATGGGCAAGTTTTTCGCCGATATTTTTTTCGGACATCTCCATTGTTTCGTTTATCTCAATACACTCGGTACCGTCCAAAGAGCAGAGCCTCCCGATGAAATGTATTTTTTCATTGTTAATAGTTGCTAATCCACCAATAGGAGCTGTACAACCACCTTCCAAAGTTTTCAGAAAATTTCTTTCTATTTCTACACATTTTTGTGTGTCGGGATCATTTATTTTTTTAAGAATCTCATTGATTTCTACATTCGATGAATTTCCTGCAACTACTACTACACCTTGTGATGGAGCAGAAATCATAAATGGCAATTCTTCATATTTTATTTTCAAGTCTAGTCTTTTTATTCCTGCCAAAGAAAATAGTGTTGCATCTGCCAATCCATCTTCAATCTTTTGTAAACGAGTATTTACATTACCACGGATATCAACAAATTCTGTATTTGGAAATTCTCTGGACCAAAAGGCTCTTCTTCTCAAACTACTGGTGGCAATTTTCAATTCGTGCAATGGTTTGTCGATAGATTTTGTACTTCTTACCAATACATCTTGTGGGAAATCTCTTTTCAGATAAGCAATTAGTTCTAGATTTTCCGGAATTTCTGTGGGTACATCTTTCAAAGAATGGACAGCTATATGTACTTCTTTTTCTAGCAAAGCAATATCCAAATCCCTTGTGAAAACCCCTGTAATACCCATTGCATAGAGTGGTTGATTGAGATTTTTGTCGCCAGAAGAAACTATAGGGGTAATATCGGTAAGGTAGTTTTTGTTTTGTAATATCCTGGCAACTTCTCTAGCCTGCCAAAGTGCCAATGGAGAGTTTCTAGTGCCTATTTTTATTTGCATAAGTCCAAATTTTAATCGCTTAAAGATAATGACTTTTTTTGATATTCGTAATTTTTGTTTTTGTCTATTTTAATGATTAAAAATAGGTTATATTTTTTGTTTCTGAAAGTTGATAAATATCATTACCTTTGGACTAATAATTAAAACATAATATTATGCCATTCGAATTACCAAAATTGGGTTACGCATACAATGCGTTGGAAAACAAAATAGATGCAAGAACTATGGAAATACACCATACCAAACATCATCAAGCGTATATAGACAATCTTAATGCTGCTATTGCAGGTACTGATTTGGAAGGATTGACAATAGAAGAAATATGCAAAAAAGGTACAGACAAACCAGCGGTAAGAAATAATGGAGGAGGACATTTCAACCATTCTTTGTTTTGGGAAATCTTGACTCCAGGTGGAAGCAATTCCCCTGTTGGAAATGTTGCCAAAGCAATAGAAAATTATGGTGGATTAGAAAAATTTCAAACCGAGTTTGCTAATGCTGCCAAAACTAGATTTGGTTCTGGTTGGGCTTGGCTTTGCAAAAAAGAAGATGGTAGTGTTTGCGTATGCTCTACTCCTAACCAAGACAATCCATTGATGCCTGTAGCTGATTGCCAAGGTACGCCAATCCTAGGATTAGATGTTTGGGAACACGCTTATTATTTGAATTACCAAAACAGAAGACCAGATTATGTTGCTGCATTTTTTAGCATCATCAATTGGGATAAAGTGGAAGAACTTTACAATAAATAATATTTTTAAATTTATTTATTAAAAAAATAGATTGGACTTTTGATTTCATATTTAAAAAGAAAAAGTCTTTATAAAAAAGTTTTGTGATTAGTTTTCACAAAACTTTTTTTGTAATACCAAGCAATACTACCGCTTCAAAAAAATTACAATTGTATTGGTTGAAATATAGAAACAAGAAACTGTCCATAAGAAGTATCTAGTTTTGTAACATCTCCTGATTTCAAATTTATTACGCCATTTGCTTTAATACTAAATCCTGAAATTTGGAAATATACATTTTCCTGATTGCTGTTGGTATATCGAATAGTGGAACCTAGAAGTTTTTTTGTTGAAATTGTTATCGATTCGGAAGGAAGTAATTTTTTCCCGAAATAGGTGTTTTCCTGTAAGGTTACATTATCATTATTTATTCGGATTTGATGGCTTTTACTATCCGAAACAATGTATATCATGCCATTATTTTGCGAAATTTCTTCAGTAGGTGTATTATAAAGATTGAGTTTGAAGTGCGACAAATCCACTTCTTGGTATCCTCCATCAACATTTTCAAATCTTTTTATGCTGTAAGTGTTCGCACCAATTTCTTTTGCTTTATTATAGATTTTTTTAAAGAGTTCCTGTGTGTCTGTTGGATTTCCTATAACCTCCAATTCGCCCAAAATTTTAGAATTTTCACCTACTTTTTCCAAAGAATAGAGAAACTTGTCTTTTTGTTCTTTTTCTATATTGTAAATTTTTCGAAGATATACTTCTTGTGCTTTTATTGTAAGTATTGAAAAGACAAATGTTAATGCAAAAATTATTTTATTACCCATTTTTATTTTGTTTTATTGGATATGTTTTAAACATTTTTCAAGAGATTCTGTCCAATTTTCTGGTACTACCCCATATACATTTTGGATTTTTTCTAGGTTAAAGGTACTTCTAAAAGGTCTTTTTGCTGGGGTTGGATATTGGTCTGTTGTTATAGGGTTTAAAATTATTTTACTATTTGTTATTTCTTTTATTTTTTCAGCAAACTGGTACCAAGTAGTTTCGGGAAAGTTTGAAAAATGAAATACTCCATATTTTTTGTTATTAGACATTATGATAGTCATAATTGCTTCAGCAAGATTATTGGCATTGGTAGGTTGTCCAAATTGGTCATTTACTATATTTAGTTCTTCTTTTTGTTGAAATAAATTTAGCATTGTATTAACAAAATTTTTATTAAACTCCGAATATAGCCAAGATGTCCTTATAATGATAGTTTCTGGATTTTCTTTTGTTGCTAGTTGTTCTCCCAGTAATTTAGATTTCCCATAGACTCCAATTGGAGCAGTAACGGCATTTTCATCATAAGGGATATTTGTGTTTCCATCAAAAACATAATCTGTAGAGATATGTATGAGTACTGTGCCAAAATGTTTGCATACCGAAGCTAAATTGCCAACTCCAATTTCGTTGATAGCCATAGCTTTTTCTGGTTCTTTTTCAGCTTGATCTACCGCAGTGTAAGCTGCAGCATTTATGCAATATTTGGGTTGTATTTGTCGAAATACTTCTTCTACATTCAATTTGTTGGTAATATCCAATTCCGAAGAGCTATAAAAAAAGAACTCTATATTTGGATAGGTTTTGGAGATTTTCCTAATACAATTCCCCAATTGTCCGTTACCACCTGTAACAATAATTTTCATGTCTATTTGTTGGTTTTATTTTTCTGTCTATACATTTGTACTCTTTCAGAGAATTCGGTTTCTATAATAGGATGCAACTCCTTTTCAAAAATAGCAAATTCTGTAGGAGGAAGCGTTTCAGATTTTCTAGATTTCATGTTGAAATATATTGCAGAAGCCCATAAAACGGCATGTACAATTGTATTATCTGTATTGGTTATCGTAATTTCTACTTTGGAAACTCTTTCATTTAGGCATATTAATCTGCTAGAAATATTCACGACAGTGTTATATTTTAATTCTTTAAGATATGCTATTTCATTTTGTATTGCTATCCAAGTATTACCGGTTCTTTGTGTATATTGTTCATAAGAGAAACCATATAGCATTTCGACATGATCTTCTCTTGCATTGAGCATATATTCAATATATTTTGCGTTGTTAAGATGTCCGATGGGATCACAATCCGCAAATCGGATTTTGGTAGTTGTTGAAATTATTTCTTTTATCATAATGCAAAAATAAAAAAACTACCTTATAAAAAGGTAGCCATTTACATTTAAGAATAGTTGCTATTACTATTTAATCCCTAATTCTTTCTTCACATCTGGTGCTGCATCTATACCTGCGTGGTATATAAGAGCTTGTGTGTCGATAACATAATCCCAAAGATTTGCTTTTGCCACTTTTGCGATTGCTGCATTCAGCTTATCTACTACTGGTTTCAAAAGAGTTTCTCTTTTTTTCAACAAATCTGCTTGTGCAGTATTTGCCATTTGTTGTAGGTTTTGTTGTGTTTTTTGCAATTCAGTTTCCTTTGCGTTTCTTTGAGCTTCTGCCATTTTTGGTGCCTCGTCTTGATATTTTTTAACATCGGCTTGCCAAGCATCTGCCAATTTTTTTATTTCAGCCTCTTTGGATTTGCTGAACGCATCCAAATCAGTAGTTACCTTTTTTGCTTCAGGCATTTGGGATAGTACATCTTGATAATCCATGAATGCGGATTTTTGTTGAGATTTTGCATTTCCAACCGCTAAAAACATCATTGCAGAAGCAAATAATACACTTAGTTTTTTCATAATATGATAAAATAATTTAAAAGTTACTAATTTTTGATTTTTTAATTTACTATTTTGTTTTGTTTTCTTTCTCTTTTATTTTTCTTTCTTTTTCGGCATTTTTCTTGGAAGCCGCATCTCCTTTTAGTAGATAATCCAATACTTTATCGGTATAATCATATCTTTTTTGAAGAAAAATTACATTAACATTATTGCTCTTATCAAGAACTATGCCCAATCCATTTTTTTCTGAAATGACTTTCATAGCATTCCAAATTTTATCTTGAAAAGGTTCGACCAAATTCTTTCTAAGTTGGTTAATTTCCCCATTGGAACTAAATCTAAGACTGGTAGTTGTTTTGATGTTTTTCTCTAAATCCAAAACTTCTTTTTCTCGTTGTTTCAGTTGGTCACCAATCAAAAGTACTCTTTCATTATCAAAAGCTGCTTTTTTTCGATCATACTCGGATTGTAGATTTTGGAGGTTTGTTTTCCAAGTCTCAATTTGGGTATTTAATCTGGCTTCTGCGTCTTTGTATTCTGGTATTTTGTCCAAAATATATTCGGTATCTACAACACCAATTTTTTGAGCTTGGTACGATGTTGAAAATATTACCAAAATTATAATGAATGATTTCAAGAAAAATTTCATGATAATAAATTTTACAATGATTGATTCATGAGGAAGTGTGTTTTCCATCCGGAAGGATCGTTGCTGTACAAAGGCTTGTCGAAACCATACGCAAAATCGAAACCTATCAATCCAAATGCTCCCATATAAACTCTAATTCCGACCCCTGCAGATCTTTTCAATTGGAAAGGATTGTAGTTATTCCAAGAGTTCCAAACATTTCCACCTTCTACAAAAGATAGTGCATATATTTTTGCTGTTTGGTTAAGGGAAATTGGATATCGTAGCTCCAAAGCAAATCTATTGTAAATAGTACCTCCACCAGCAGGAGTGATATCTCCGGCTACACCACCAGTTGTAGAGGCGTTTTCATAACCTCGGAGTGGGATAAGTTCTCTACCATCGTATCTTCCGCCGAACAAACCAGTACCACCAACATAAAATCTCTCAAAAGGTGGAGCGCCAAGTTCGCTGTTTAATCCACTAAGGAATCCCATTTCTCCTGTTGTTCTTAATACTAATTTACCAATAATCTGGTTATAAGTATCAGCTTTGAATTTTATTTTGTAAAACTCTAACCATTTATATTTTTCTATTGGAGACATGGTAGAATAATCTCTTTTGGAAAACAAAGAATATGGAGGTGTAATTTTCAAAGACGCTTCAATGTTGGAACCTTCCGTTGGGAAAATTGGGTCGTAACCAGCAGAATTTCTACTCAATCCAAGGTTCAAACTAAAATTGTTTGCTACACCATTATATTCAACAGTATTACCAAAATTAAATGGATAGTTTTTGAAGTTATAGGCTTGAAACTGCAAACCTGTGTAAAGAGAGAAATAATCATCCGGCCATTTCAAAAGTCGGTTTAATCCCGCACTTGCCGAAAAAATATTTAGTTTTTGAGCAGCTCCGTAAGCGTCTGTGTAATTTACCAAAGATTGATTAACACTTACTGTAAGAGCTGTTGGTTTGGTGCCAAATAACCAAGGTTCGGTAAAAGATAATCCATAATTTTGGAAATAAACCCCTGCCTGTGCTTGTAGAGATAGTGTTTGTCCATCACCTTGTGGTACAGGTCGGAAATCTTTGAATTTTAAGAAATTTCGTAATGAGAAATTATTGAATGTCAATCCAAGTGTACCGATAAATGAATTACCACCATAACCAGCTTGTAGTTGTACTTGCGAAGACCCTTTCTCTACCAATCCCCAATTAACATCAACCGTGTTGTCTTGTTGGTTGGGGTTAATATCGTATTTTATCTGTTGTGGATCAAAGAATTGCATAGATGCCAAATCGAAATAAGTTCTTTTGATATCTCCTTTTCTGAAAAGACTTCCTGGTTTTGTACGAAGTGCACGAAGTACAACATGATCATGAGTAGTAGTATTTCCACTCCATGTTACATGATTCCAACTGGCTTTTTCACCTTCATTAATCCTAACTTCCAGATTTATAGAGTCTCCGGCAACAGATTTCTCAACAGGAGTTACAGTTGAGAAAAGATAACCATTGTTCATATACACGGATTTGATGTCCGAATCGTCTTCTTTTCCTCCATCTTCTCCAACTTTTTTGTTGAATCCAACAGCATCATAAATATCTCCTCTTTTGTAACCCAATATTTTTTCCAAAGCCTCGGTAGAGAAAGCGGTATTTCCTACAAATGATATATCTCCGATATAATATTTTTTACCTTCTTTTAGGTTTACATTTATTTCGTAATTGTTGTCTTTTTTGTTTCGATAGACGGAATCCGATACTATGGTAGCATCTCTGTATCCTAATGAATTGTAGTAATTGATTAGGTTGATTTTGTCATCGTTGTATTTTTCTTTGATGAATTTGGAAGACTTCAAAATTCCACCAATACCAAATCTTTTTTCTTTGGTTTCTTTGAAACCTTTTTTCTTCAATTTGGCACTAGATATTTCTTTGTTTCCTTGGAAGGTAATATGGTCTATTTTTATTCTTTTGCCTTTGTCCACATCTATTGTCCAGTTCATCATATCTGGATTTTGAGCGTTCTCTTTTTGCTCAATAGATATTTTTGCATCAGCATAACCTTTTTTGATATATTCTTGTGGAATATTATTTTTCAGATTAGCGATAAGGTCTTGGGTAATTTTTGTCCCAGGTTTCAGTTTGTTGTCTTTTATGAATTTTTCATTTTTAGATTTTCCAATTCCTTTGCCTACAAATTTTACTTCACCCAATTCTTTTAGGTCTTGAAGATGGAATTTTAGGATAATATTGTCTCCATCAATATTTTGCACATATACTTCTACTTCGGAAAAAGATTGGGTATCCCAAAGTTTTTTTATGGCATTGGAGATTTTTGAGCCTGGTATTTCTACATTTTCACCTTTGTTGAGTCCGGTGAATCTTAAGATTTGTGTAGGGGTATATCTTTTTACCCCATCTACCACAATGTCTTTCAATATGTATTTGCCGGATTGTGCTTGTGTATAAACAGTTTGGGCGTTATTAGAATTACTATTTTGGGTAACTTGAGCATAAAAATGCGTTGTAGCCGCAAACATGAGAACTGGTATGAATTTGAACTTCATTATTGTATTTTCTATCTTTAAAAAATTGAATTATTCTGTGAATTATTGGGTAACTTGTTCAGTGGTTTTTCCGAACCTTCTTTCGGTGTTTTGGAAATTATAGATACACTGGAAAAATGTTTCTCTGTTGAAATCCGGCCACAAAACATCTAGAAATTGCATTTCTGCATAGGCAATTTGCCAAAGTAAAAAGTTGCTTACCCTAACTTCTCCACTTGTCCTGATCAGTAAATCAACAGGAGGTATTTCTTTGGTATATAGATTTTGCTCGAAAACATCTTCGTTGATATTTTCTATTTCTAATGAGCCATTTTTTACTTGTGAACTTATTTTTTTTACTGCTTCTATTATTTCATCTTTGGATCCATAGCTCAACGCCAATACAAGATTACCTTTGGTATTGTCTTTAGTAATATCCATAAGGTTTTGTAATTGTTCTTTTACCAGTAAAGGTAGTTTGTCTATATTTCCTATTACATGCAACCTAAGTCCTTTGTTGAAAATATCTTCTGCTTCTAGCAAAAGCGTTTCGGAAAGCAAATTCATCAATTCATTAACTTCGTCTTTGGGTCTATTCCAATTTTCCGAAGAAAAAGTATATAATGTAAGATAGGGAATTCCTATTTCATTACAAGCATTGATGGCACTTCTGACTGCATCTATTGCATTTTTGTGTCCAAAGGTTCTTTCTTCGCCTTTAGTTTTTGCCCATCTGCCGTTACCATCCATGATGATGGCAACATGTTGTGGTAAGTTTTCTAAATTTAATTTATCTTTATAAGATGACATATTTTTTTTAATCACAATAACAAGGTGGTCTTCCGAATGAATAAGAAAGTCCAACAGTAACACTATTAATCCAATCTTTGGAACGAGTATCACCAACTGTTCTTTCGTTGATGAAATATTGTTCTCTTTCTTTGGATACATTAAAATAAGGAGAAGACATCAACAAAGATCTTCCAGTTGTAGGATCCAAAATATCGGAGTTGAAACTAGATTTGACATCTTTTTCTATTAGTTTGCTATAATCCAATTGGTCGGAAAGCGTCGGGCTAAACATCAGTTCTCCAAAAAGCATCCAATTGTTGTTGAATTTATATTTCAACCCAACTCCGAAAGGGATATACATGGTAGCTCTTTTTCCTGTGGAATAGGTGGCTGTTGTTACAAAGTCTATTTCATTTTGTGGAGCGAGTGCTGCACCATCGGTATCTCTTTTGAAATCGTGGTTGAGTGTTGCTTGGGTAACATCGAAAACCATACCTCCAATACCAGCAAATATATAAGGACTCAACATTCCTTTTTGTTCGTTGTTTACCGGAAGGAAATTGTACTCGAAAATAGCACTTGCCGACAAGATATTATTAGTTCCCCACATTTTTCTATTTCTTCTATATTCCTCTTTTGCCATTCTGTCATCAAATTGTACATGAGAATAACCAACATCAAAACGGAGAGTTTGGTAGGGGTTGAAATTCATTCTGTACAATCCGCCAATATATGCTGGCAATCCATTTTCGGAAAGATTACTAAGGCTCATAGGTTGTTGCAAAATAAATTCTGTCTGCCCAATATCTCCTACCAAATTAGTCATTCCTGCTTTCACACCTATCTCATGTCTTTGTGCCTTGAAACTGGTTATGGACACAAAAGCTGTCATAAGACTATATAATAATTTTTTATTCATAGAAGAAATTGGTTTATGGTTATTTTTTTAAATCTTAATTTCTGCAAATATAAAACATTTTTATGTTACTAAAATTCATAATAATATGTTAAATATCTAGATTTGAAAGATTATTTTCATTTACAACGCAAATCTATTGTATTTATTTTTCATTAATGAATTATTTGCAACTAAAAGTCCCTTTATTACAAGGGACTAAAAGTATTAATTTTTATTGAATATTCTAGAAATTTTATTTTTTATTTTTAGCAGTACCGGTTCTTGGTAATTTTTATCTTCATCAAAATAACCATAGCCATATCCGTAACCGTAGCCATAGCCGTAACCGTAACCATAACCTTGTTTCACTTGATAATCGTTATAGACCAAACCTAGATGCGAAACTTCTTTGTCACGATATTTTTCGGCAATCATTTTCAGCATATACTTTTCAGTATATTCGTGTCTTACAACATATACATTGGCATCGGAAACTTTCATTAACTCATAAGAATCTGCTACCAATCCTACTGGTGGGGAATCTATAACAATGTAATCAAAGTCTTTTCTTAATTCATTAATAAAGTTTATATTTTTGTCGCTCATCAATAGTTCCGATGGATTTGGTGGGATAGGTCCTGCTGTTACAACAAATAAAGATGGTACTTCCGTTGGATTGATAATTTGTTCCAACGAAGCTTCTCCGGACAAATAATTAGAAATACCATATTTGTTGTTTATTTTGAAATCTCCAAATATCTTTGGCTTTCTAAGATCCATGCCCAACAAGATAGTTTTCTTTCCACTAAGAGCCATTACGGAAGCGATATTGATAGATACATAAGTTTTTCCCTCACCGCCAACAGAAGATGTTACCAAAATAACTTTGGAGCTGTCATCTTCGGAATGTAAAAATCTAAGATTAGCCCTAATTCCTCGGAATGCTTCGGATATTGATGATTTCGATTGTTGTAATACTGTTAGGTTATTGTCGTGTTGATTACTTCCAATGACACCCAAAAGTGGGATTTTTGTTGCATTCAAAAGCTCTTTTATATTACGGATTTTATTATCCAAAAATTCTACTCCCAATAAAAACAATAAAGGTATGGCTAACAATCCACCAATAATAGTGTATTTTGTACCATTAATATCTGGTGCAATAGGTGGTTGGTTTAGGTTTTTGGCTCTATCAATTACATTGATGTCGGATTTGTTACCTGCCACCCGAAGTTGGGTTTCGTTTTGTTTGGAAAGCAAACTATTGTAGGCGGCTTCTACCATATTGTGTCCTCTTTCTACATCCAAATATTTCCTTTGTTTTTCCGGGAAAGAGTCCAAATCCTTTTCAAGCTCTGCAATTTTACTATTCAAATTGTTGAGTTGCTGACTG
>JAFDZJ010000002.1 GCA_018266965.1 Bacteroidota bacterium | reverse complement strand
TGTAAAAGCGGATGAGAGGGTTAGCTCCATCCATTCATTTGCAGTAATACTTGCTGGAATGGTTGAATCGAAAACTTTTGTCATATTACCAACGGGTATCCAATCGGTCTTACTACTAAAAGTAGATTTACTACTAGTAGTCATATATATTACCCAATCTTTCCAGTTGGTTGTTGCTACCGATGCAGTAGGCTTGTAACGGATTTTGGTAATGTCACCTGCCACTGCTCCTTGAGCAGTCATTTCAGCTGCTGTATAAATAGTTTGGCTATAACTATAGTTATAATAATAATAATTTGGAAAAAAACTAGAACTACCAGTTCCAGACCCCAATTGGACTGTGTTTTGTGCAAATGCCCAACTCGTAATGAGCATCGTGCACCATAATAGAATTTTTTTCATAATGGTTATTTTTTAAAATTATGTAAAGACAAATATATAGAATGTTTTTTAACTAGCAAATAATAAATTTAGATTTTAAAACAAATTTTAATATTTTTTTTCTAATTTTGTTGTTAAATTATGATTAAATATCTGTTTTCATTGATTGTTTGATGTTTCGGTAGAAATAAATTATTTTGAATAAATAACTAGAAAAAAGTTAATTTTTTTCCATTCTTCAAGGATTTCAAATCCTTGAAGGATTAGATTAGACTAAAAACAAAATACCCACGGATTTCCGTGGGTATTTCTTGTAATTGAAGATTTTTTCATGCTTCAAGGATTGGTCTTAAAATAAAAAGAAACATTTTCTTCAATGAAGCTCAATATTTTTCAATCCTTCAAGGATTTGGAATCCTTGAAGGATTAAATAACCTATAATTTCTGCAAAAAAGGCATCACTAATTTTATCCTTTTCAGGTATTGCATTTGACAAAAAAGAGAAAATAGGCAAAAAGAAAAATATGCAACACATAAAAGGAATATCCCTATTGTCCAAAATTCAATTTCTTGTTCTGCGAAAAGCAAATATAGTCCTTTGGCAATTGCCTGGTATTCTAGTGGAAATTTAAACAAAAAATACCCCATAGACAAAGGAATAAAAGCATAAGATTGATAAAGGGTAAGTGTGTATTTTGGATAATATTTGTTGGATAGTCGAAAGGTTTTCCAATATCGAATGAGTGAAAATGTAACAATGGAAATTGCTAAAATAGAAACAATAAGAGTGAGTATTTCCAGTGTCTCCAATTGAAAGAATATTGATGATGCTCCCAGAAATAAAGCTATTAGCAAAGACCATTGCAGGGACTTTATGCCATTGTGCAACCATATTTGTTGTTCGAATTTCCTAACCAGATCCGAGCGATCTTCTAGATCCCAGCTACCGTTCCAATAGGGTTTGAGTTCCTTTCGCCAAGAGTCTTGTGCTTGTAAAAAAGCATTGTCGAAATCCAGTCCTTTTTCTTTTTGCAATTCGATTATTTGGCAGGAGATATGGTCTTCTATTTCCACTAAAATATCCAAAGGTAGTTTTTGTTCCAATAGATATTCTTGTATTTTCAATTGTTCGTTATCAGAAAGCATCGCCAAATATGTTTTGTAGGTTAGTGAGATATAGTTTTATTTCTTCTGCTGAATTTTGTTGTACTCGTTTGCCTTTTTCGGTAAGCAGGTAATATTTCCTTTCCCTACCATTGATTGTTTGCACCTCGGATTGGATGATGTTGTCAATTTCTAATTGGTGCAATATTGGGTACAAAGCTCCTTCGGTAATTTGTAAATGTCCCAGGGTTATTTCTTTTGCTCGTTGGGTGATTTGGTAGCCGTACATTTTTATTTCCGATGCTAATAGCTTTAGTATCACGGATTTCAGAGTTCCTTTGTATAGGGATTTGTTGATGTTCATCTATCTTAAATTAGAAAAAACAAATATACATAATTTTCTTATGTATCAAGGTGTGTTTGAAACAAAAGAATAAATATTTTTCTATTTCGGAAAAAATTTATACCTTTGCACACCCTTATTGGGAAAATTATGTTTAATCATTAAACGAGAAATTGTGAATACATTAAGTTACAAAACAGTATCGGCAAACAAAGCTACCGCTAAGAAAGAATGGGTTGTGGTAGATGCCGAAGGACAACCACTGGGAAGACTAGCTTCTACGGTTGCCAAGATTTTGAGAGGTAAGCACAAAACGAATTTTACACCACATGTTGATTGTGGAGACAATGTAATCGTTTTGAATGCAGGAAAGATTAGTCTTTCTGGGAACAAGTGGGCGGACAAAACCTACATTTGGCATACAGGATACCCTGGTGGTCAGAAATCTATGACAGCTACTGAGTTGTTGGAAAAACATCCGATGAGAGTTTTGGAAAAATCCGTAAAAGGAATGTTACCAAAAAATAAATTGGGTGCTGCTATCTACAAAAATCTATACCTATACGAAGGTACAGAACACAAACATGAAGCACAGCAACCAAAGACCATCATCGTTAACGAATTCAAATAATTAGGATATGTCAATAATTCATAAAATAGGAAGAAGAAAAACTTCTGTTGCAAGAGTTTATGTAAAACCAGGTACCGGAAATATCAAAATTAATGGTAAAGATGCTAAAACATATTTCTCTACAGATGTATTGGTTTATAAAGTAAACCAACCTTTTGCACTTACCGAAACTGTAGCTCAATACGATGTTACTGTAAATGTATTTGGTGGCGGTATTACCGGACAAGCAGAAGCAATCAGACTAGGTATTTCCAGAGCAATGTGCGAAATAAATGCAGAATACAGATTGGTGTTGAAACCTGCCGGATTACTTACCAGAGATGCTAGAATGGTGGAAAGAAAAAAACCAGGACAGAAAAAAGCAAGAAAGAGATTCCAATTCTCCAAGCGTTAATATTTGTTTTTGGCTTTCGGCAATTGCCGTTTGCTATCACAAAATATTTTCAAATTACGCCAAAGCCGAAAGCTAGAAATACTGAAAGCTATTTGCTGAAGACCGAAAGCTAAAAGCCAAAAGCAAAAAATTAAAAATTGCCCGTTAGCTTAGCATCCAAACTTTACTCCTTTCTATCGTAAAGTTGATTGCCAAAAAAGCGGAAAGTAAACTAACAAAAGAAAAAAGACATGGCAAAAGTAAATGTTAAAGACCTC
>JAFDZJ010000029.1 GCA_018266965.1 Bacteroidota bacterium | reverse complement strand
TATCACCGAAAATTTTCCCACTAACCACGCTTACCATTTTCACGGTATTGTCGGGTTGTACTACAAAAACTTTGTTGCTGCTTACACCTTCTACAAAAGCATCTTTGGGAATAGTCATCAGGTTGTGTCCCGTTCCGGATTCTTTAGCAGAGAAAACTGCTGTACCATACATTCCTGCTCTCAAGTCGTTGTTGGGATTATTTTCCACCATTATTTCAATTGGAAAATTTAGCGAAGCATCAGCCAAAGGAGCGATGAAAGAAATTCTACCTGCAAACTCTTTGTCTGGGTAAACGCTTACATTAATTTTTACAATATCTCCTTTTTTCAAATTAGCAACTTCGGCTTCGTTTACGGTAACTTGTAGTTTCAGTTTGGAAGTATTCACGATTTCAAACAAAGGCGTTCCGGGAGAAACAACCGCACCTGGTTCCACAGTTTTTTTGTTGATGTAACCTGAAACCAAAGTCTTTACATTAGCATCTCCAACACGGATATTGCTTTGTTGAACAGCATTTTTAGCATTTTGAAGTTGCAATCTCGATTGGTCCAATTGCTGTTTGGTAACTCCACCAGTTTTGTATGCGTTTTCAAATCTTTGGTTGTCCACAATTGCATTTTGATAAGCTGCAGTAGCTGTTGATCTGTCCACTTCCAAAGCGTCTTTTTTTACGGTAGCCAAAGTCTGTCCGGCTCTTACAAAATCGCCTTCTTTTACCAAAACTCTGGTAACTTTTCCGGACATTTCTGATGCCAAATTCATTTGTTGAAGTGGAGCAAAAGTTCCGTTGGACAAATAATCCGAAGACATGGTTTGGAAATCTGCAACAACTATATTTACCGGAACTTCGGCATTGGTACTCGCAATGATGGCAGTTTGCCTAGCCGTTTCTTTTTGATTTTTGTTGATGATATATGCACCTCCGCCCAGAAGTCCTGCAGCAATAAGAAGATACATTAATGTTTTTACTATTTTCATATTTATTATATTTTAGATGTTAGAAGTTAGAGGTTAGAAGTTAGAAGTTAGAGGTTAGAAGTTAGAAGTTAGAAGTTAGATTTTGAAGAAAGAAGAAAGAAGAAAGAGAAAAGACTAATATTGATTTCTAAAATCTAGCTTCTAGTTTCTAGTTTCTAAATTTTAGATTTTGAAGAAAGAAGAAAGAGAAAAAACTAATTTTAGTTTCTAATCTCGTCTAATGCCGAGACAAGTTATCTAATATCTAACATCTAGTTTCTAAATTCTAGTTTCTAGTTTCTAATCTCTAATTTCTCATTTTACTATTTTACCAATTTATTCAGTTCGCCTTTTGCTTTATAGAGTTGTATTTCGGCAATTTTGAAATCGTACAAAGCATTGGAATAATTATTTTTCGCTTGTACCAAGGAGTTTTCCGCATCCAACAAATCAGTAAGCGGAGCCAATCCATATTGGTAATTGCTTTTGGTATTGTTGAGTACTGTTTCGGCTAATTCTACATTGGCTTTTTGACTTTTTATAGCCTCCAAGCTATTTTCAATTTGAGCTTTGGAGTTTTGATATTGTAAATCCATTCCCAGTTTGGTATCTTTTAGGTCTTGTTCCAATGTTTCCAGCTCTAATTTTGCCTGATCCACTTTTGATTTTATCTGAAAACCATTAAAAATAGGAATATTAAGTTGCAATCCTACATTGGCATAATCCGACCAGTAAACGCCCTGATTTTTGCCTTGAAATATCGGAAATGTTTTCCCTGTCCCTTGCCAAGCGTAATTTCCCACCAAATTTAGTGTCGGATAATAAGCAGCTTCTGTGGCTTTTATATTGTATCCCAAAAGTGTTTTTTTCTTTTCTAATAATTGCAATTCTGTACGATTATCTGTATTAATGGTATTTTCCAACAAAGGAGCATCAACTTGCAAATCACTTTCCACCAACTGAATAGGATTTTCGATTGGCATTCCCATATAGAATTTCAAAGCGTTTTCTTGCAGGGTAACAGCATTTTTCATTTGGTTTTTTCCGGTTTCTATATTCGTAAGATTAACATTGGTTCTGTCCAAATCCACTTTTTTTGCCAATCCGTTTTCATACAGACTTTTGATAATGTTTCTAACCTTCAAAGTACTTTGGTAAGAATTTTCCAGAGTTTTAAGTTTTTCTTTTTGTGTGAAAACTTGGTAGTAAGCAGTAGAAACATTTTCTATCAAACCTTCATCGGTAAGTTGTTTGTTGATTTGGTAAAACTCTTTGGTGGTCTTAGCAGCCTTTAAACCAATAAAAACTTGTTGGTTGAAAAGAGCTTGTTGCAATTGAACACCAACTTGCGAACCCCATTTTTGTCCGAAAGGCACCATGATTACTTGTCCGGGTTGCCCAAACATATCGCCTGGAAGAGCCGATTTTTGTAACACTGGATTATAGGTTACACCCGCCGAAGCATTTATTTTTGGTAAAGCACCAGACTTGGAGTCGGCAATAAGATAATCTGCATTTTTAATTTGCAAATTGGCTTTTTGTGCATCGGCTTTATTTTGAAGAGCATAATCTATGGCTTCTTTCAAGCTAATGGTTTGCTGTGCATTTGTAGAAATTATTCCTGCAAACAGAAAAGCTGTGAGTATTGATTTTTTTATGTTCATATATTTGTTAGAAGTTAGAGGTTAGAAGTTAGAAGTTAGAAGTTAGAGGTTAGAAGTTAGAGGTTAGAAGTTATGAGTGATTGAGTTTTTGAGTATTTGAGTGAGTGATTGTGTATTTGCGTATTTGTGAAAAAGGATAAAGTCGAAAAGTTGTCATTTTTCTTTCTTCTTTCTTCTTTCTTCTCACATTTTACCATTCACCATTTACAATTTACAATTTACCATTTACCATTTACTATTCACTATTTACCATTCACTAAATAAAAATCGTATCTAGAATTATTTGTTTTCTTTCTTTGATAATTTGGTTGAATTCTTCATTGCTAAGTCCAAAAGAATCCATTAATAAAGGTCGCATACACGACGGAAACGACACCAGTGAAGCTACATTAATCATAAACTGAGTAGTTGAAATTGGTTTTATCCTTCCTTTTTCAATTTCTATTGTCAAATCTTTTTCCAAAACTTCGTGGGCGAGTTGTACATCATTTTTTTTACGATGAAATTGTCCACATTTGGATTGTAATTGAGTAACGATATATATTTCTAGGAAAGGATATTTTATGGCAGAAGCCAATTCGTCATCAAGCCAAAATTCCAATTTTTCCCGGAAAGGTTTCTCGGAAAGGAGAATGGCATAATGTTTTTCGTTCATCTTTTGCATTTCTTCTTGAAAAACAATATCAAAAAGATTATCTCTGGAACGGAAATAATAATTGATAGAAGTTCTATTCACTCCGGCAGCATCAGCAATTTCTTGGGTATTGGCAGTAAATCTACCTTCTCCAAAAAACAACCGCTTGGCTGTTTTTTTTATAATTTCCTCTGTATCAAGTTTTTGTTGTTCTTTTGACATAATTGTCTAACTTTTTCGTCTGCAAATATAAACAGACTTTTTTATTTGACAAAATTGTCGAATGTTTTTATTAAAAAAAATAAGGACGACCTATATCAGTCGCCCTTATAATTTAACAAATATTAAAATTTATTTTTTTACAGCTTTTATTGTTTTAGATGATCCATCTTTATAATTAAGCGTTACTAAATATAATCCGGTTTTCAATTCACCCAAATGCAATTCGGTAGTTGGCTTATTTATAGTTTTCAACAATCTACCAGATATATCTGTTATTGTAATTGTTTTTACATCTTTCACATCAGAAATATTCAATACCTCTTGGAAAGGATTAGGATATACTTTGATAGCATCTTTGGTATTTGCTATTTCGCTAGTACCAGCTGTACCAGTTACTTGTAATGTAAAATCTACATAGTTACCCCAAGGAGCTGGTCCACATGGGATTATCGCACTAATATAAGACAGACCCATTCTTACACGATAGTTTCCAGGAGCTTGTCCAGGAGGGATAACAATATCACCAGTTGCTGTTGCTGTATATTGTGTTGTAGCCAAAACTGTTTCACCAGTATCGTTAAAGTTTAGGTTATTATTCCAATCCACCCAAATGAAGAAATAATTGGTTCCACCTGAAGCTTTCAAAGCAGTATTAACAGTAGTACCAGCAGCACCGGAAAACACAGTAGCCGATTGGTTATCATAAGCATTGTAAGATGATGCACTGTAGGTAAGATTAGATATACCACCTGTAGTAGAAATCTCGCTTAAATAATAAGTTGTTGAAGAAGCACCACCTGTTGGAGTGCAATATCCAGTCAACGCCATAGCATAACCAGTCCAAGCACTTTGTTCTGTTGCAGAACAATGAGACCTTACCCAAACATAATATACAGTATCCGGAGCCAAACCATTAACAGTATAGGTAAGAGCAGAGGTATTTGCATTAGGAGTAGTAGTTGCGGTTGGAGGTGTGTTAGATGTAGAATAATATACATCATATCCTCCTGCTGGTGCAACAGGTGCAGCAGTCCAAGTAGCAGTAAATGAAGTATTAGAAGCACCTGAAACAGAAATGGTAGCTGGTTCCAAACATGATGGAGCTACATCTATAGAAATGTCATCTAATGTAATATACCAAGGAGAGAAATTCATATATCCTTTGATACCTACTACATAAACCCCAGTAGTTGGAGCAACGAAATTTCCAGAAATTTTTTGGTAATCTCCATTAATAATTCCTGTTGCAGGAGCAATAAC
>JAFDZJ010000299.1 GCA_018266965.1 Bacteroidota bacterium | reverse complement strand
TATTCCAATCGCTAAACTTTTTCAATAAATTTGAAGAGTGAATATAAACAGATGAATCTAATTTTTTTAAGTATTCAATGATTTCGTTATTATCCATAATTGATTATTTCAGGTTCGTTAAAAATTAAAAATTGATTTTCTTCCATTGGTTCGTCATAATTTCCATTTTCAAGAACTCTTTTAAGAGTTTTTGCAATTTCAAAAGCCATTAATGGAGGAACTGCATTTCCAATTTGTTGATATTGACTTAATCCTTTTTCCCAACTCATTTTAGTTCTCATTCCTTCAAAAATAAAATCATCTGGAAAGGATTGTAATCTTGCACCTTCTCTAGCAGTAAAATTTCTATCTAAAAATGGATGTATAAAATTACTTTGAAAAGAAGCAGCAATTGTTGGAGCTGGTTTGTTTGCAATTAAGCGCAAATTATTTTGACTAAACTTAACGTTTGATTTTTCATTAGGATTTCCTCTTTGGACTGCTCCGTGAGTTTCCCATACATCAAGAAGGTTTTTACCTGGTTGAATTGCTCTAAATCTTTCAATTAGTCTTTGAGTATGACGCATTGCAATATGATTAAAAACTTTTTTAGAATTTTTACGCATAAATTGTTGATAATCATTTGTTGGCTTACTTGCGTAGTTTAACTTTTCTTCTCCTTCACCTGCATTTATTTTTGGTAAATCACTAATTGCTTCTTCCACAGTTACTTCTTTTTCGAATTTTTTTGGTGGAAATTCAGGAACTAATTCTAAATCTTTTCTTATGCCAATGATAATAACTCTTTCTCTAGATTGAGGCACACCGTAATCAGAAGCTTTTAAAACTTTTGTTCTTACTTCATATCCAAATTTACCAGCATTTTCAAATTCATTTTGAATTTGTTTAATTACTTGACCTGATTCCATAGATAATAATCCTTTCACATTTTCCATAACAAATGATTTAGGATTGTACCAATTTATAGTTTTAACAAACTCATAAAAAAGTTTATTTCTTGGGTCTTCTGATACTTTATTTCTTTTTTTATTAGCTAAGCTAAATCCTTGACAAGGTGGTCCGCCAATGATTACATCGATTTCTTTTTCAGAAATAATTTTATCAAATTCATCTTTTGTGAATTCTGATAAATCTCCACAAAGAAATGGAATTTCAGGAAAATTTGTTGCAAAAGTTTTTTTACAATTTTCATCTATATCAGAGGCAAGTACAGAATTAAAACCTGCCCAACCAAAGCCAAGTGTCATTCCTCCACAACCTGAAAATAAATCTATTGAATTTAGCATATATTCTTTTTATTGCAAATGTAAATTTTTTTATTCTAATTTTCTACCGAAGTCGTGATTTTAAAATTGCCTACAACGGAAAAAGTATTGGCGAAGTGCGGGCTTTCGAAGAACTAAAAGTTCAAGTTCAGACCAATCGTAGCCAATATTTTTTCAATGGAACTAAGTTAATCAAAAATGTGGAATTGGAAAATATTGGCGGATAAATATTTCAAATAGTTCAACTTGTTACTTTCCCCCGCATTTTGCCAATACAATGTTAGGCGACGTTTTTGTTAATCAAATAAATTATTAATCCAATCTAAAAAGTTTAATTTTTCCTTTTTTGAATTGTCTTTTATAATAAGATTGCTTTTTTTTAAACCATCTTGTGCAGCGCTTTCATCTAAAAAGTTCTTATCATCCCAATGTTCCATTATATGTTTGATTTGCCAAGGATACAATGACTCAGCCAATTTTCCCGCATCAAACTCAACTTCGCTTATATTTTCAGGTCTATATGTAATTGTTGCTAAAGGTGGGTGCATTCCAAGTTTTTCATAAGCTATTAATTTGTGATGTCCATCTAAAATAAAATTTGCAGAATCATAATTTAAATCAAAATAAGCATTGAAGATTATTGCGAATGGTCTTTCACCTTTCTTTATAATACTTTCATAATATTCAACTCTATTTTTGTCAATATTTTGAAAAGGTTGAGTAGCATATAGAGATTGAATCCCAGGATAAATATTATTTGTTGAATAATCTAATAAACTGGAAGGATAAAATTCTTTTGATTTTTTTATTTCTTTTAAAAATTCCTTGTGTTTTTTTCTTATTTCATTTGTATTTCTGACATTCGTTGACTCATTTGGAAATACAACTTCTAAATCAAAATATTTTGATTCTTTAAAATTATCAGTTGAAGTCTTGTATTCAAAAAACTCTTTATTCTTGTTGTGGAAAAATTGCAATATATAGTTTCCATTTTTAAATATCGGAAATAAGGGACTTAAAATCTGATATAAACTATCAATATTATCTGTAAAATCTTGATTTAAATTTTCAACAATATTTTTTCGAACAATTTTTCTATACTCCTCATTATAGGGCAAAACAGAAAAATATTGTCCAACAGATCCTTTGCAATCATTCCAAACTACAGTAAGTGGATAATTAAATCTTATGTAACTGCCAATATCACTCATTCCAATTGAGCAAATATTTTCTCCATTTTCAATCGTAAAATTCATGATGGGGTTTGTTTAAAATGTCGCCTAACGTTTCGGGTATTGCCGAAGGCGGGGTGTTATAGCACTATTGCCAAATAGAAATACCACAG
>JAFDZJ010000298.1 GCA_018266965.1 Bacteroidota bacterium | reverse complement strand
TTTTTTTATAAGCTTGTTTTGCATTGAATGAATATTTTACGCATTGATGCAATAAGATTATTGTTAAAAGTTTAATGCTTTTATAACGCAAAGCTATTGCAATGTTAAAATTAAAAATATTCGATTTTATTGCGACTTATCATTTTATTGATATATTTTACAATTTGTTCCCACAAATAAAATGTTCATTTTCAATAATTTAACTTAAAATTACAAATACACAACAGGTATTACAAGGTTATTTATATTTTTTTTTATAATTTTATCTAAATATTAAAAATTGGAGTTGGAAAAATATAGTATTGCTTTCATTGATACCGAAATCGAACCAAAAACCGGAAAGATACTCGATATTGGTAGTATAAAATCCGATGGTAGTAGATTTCATTCCAATTCTATTTCGGAATTCATACCGTTTATTCGTGGTGTAAATTTTATTTGTGGACACAATTTTATCAATCATGATGCAATTTATCTTAAAAAAATTCTTGATGAAGCTGAAATAAATTCCGAAAGCACGATAGACACGCTGTATCTTGCTCCACTTTTGTTTCCACAAAAACCTTATCATTCATTAGTGAAAGATGATAAGTTACAGACAGAAGACAACAACAATCCATACAATGACTCTATAAAAGCCAGAGATCTTTTGTATGATGAAATTACTTCTTTCCGATTGCTAGACGATAATCTGAAAAAAATATTTTTTGGATTATTGCATGATAAAAAAGAATTTCGAGCATTTTTTCGATATATTGGTTATCATGAATTTCAATTAAATTTAGAAAAAATAATTCTTGAAAAATTTAAAAATAAAATTTGTAACAACGCCAATATTCAATACATTATTACAGATTTCCCAATAGAATTAGCCTATTGTTTGGCATTGATAGCTTGTAACAATCGATATTCCATAACTCCTCCTTGGGTATTGAAAAATTTTCCAAATTTCGATTTCGTTTTGTCCGCACTTCGGAACAAACCCTGTCTTTCAGGATGCGATTATTGTAATAATGCTTTGGATATCCACAAAGGTCTAAAAAACTTTTTCGGGTTTGATAATTTCCGAACTTATGATGGAGAACCACTACAAGAATATGCGGTGCAAAATGCTATAAATGGTAATTCCTTATTGGCAGTTTTTCCAACAGGTGGAGGCAAATCACTAACCTTTCAAATTCCAGCTTTGATGGCCGGACAAAACGAAAAAGGACTCACAGTAGTAATATCTCCTCTGCAATCCCTGATGAAAGATCAAGTGGATAATTTAGAAAAAAATCAAATTACAGAAGCAGTTACTATCAATGGTTTGCTGGATCCAATAGAAAGAGCAAATGCAATAGAAAGAGTTAGAGATGGTAGAGCATCTATACTTTATATTTCGCCAGAAGCACTCCGGTCCAAAACGACAGAAAAAATACTATTATCCAGGAAAGTAGTTAGATTTGTAATAGATGAGGCACACTGTTTTTCGGCTTGGGGACAAGATTTCCGAGTGGATTATCTCTATATTGGAGATTTTATAAAATCTTTACAATTACAAAAAAATCTTCCAGAACCAATCCCTGTTTCATGCTTTACCGCTACCGCCAAACAAAAGGTAATAGAAGATATTTGTGCTTATTTCCAAGAAAAACTAGGTTTGAGGTTAAGAGTCTTTCCTTCAAAATCCAACAGAACCAATTTGGACTACAAAGTATTTGAAAAAAATAATGATGAAGAAAAATATATTTCGGTAAGAAATTTATTAGAAGAAAAAGATTGTCCAACAATCATCTATGTATCCAGAACCAAAAGAGCAAAAGAACTCGCCACTCGACTTAACAAAGATGGCTACAATGCAAGAGCATTTTTTGGTAAAATGGATGCCAAAGAAAAAACCAAAAACCAAGATGATTTTATTGCTGGTGATGTACAAATTATGGTGGCAACATCTGCTTTTGGAATGGGTGTGGACAAAAAAGATGTAGGATTGGTAATACATTTTGAAATTTCGGATTCGCTGGAAAACTATGTGCAAGAAGCAGGAAGAGCAGGAAGAGATGAGAAAATAAATGCAGATTGTTTTGTACTTTTCAATGAAGAAGATTTGAGCAAACACTTTATATTGCTCAACCAAACGAAAATAAATATTCATGAAATAAAACAAATTTGGAATGCGATAAAATTTTGTACAAAACAAAAACCTCACATACAGAAATCGGCTCTTGAAATCGCCAGAATAGCTGGTTGGGACGACAATTTGCCCGAGATAGAAACACGAGTAACCACTGCAATTGCAGCTTTGGAAGATGCAGGATATGTGAAAAGAAAACAAAATATGCCTAGGTTATTCGCAAACAGTATCCTTTCCAAAAATGCCAACGAAGCTATACAAAAAATTATGAGTTCGGATAAATTTAGCGAAACTCAAAAAATAAATGCTACAAGAATTATCAAAAGTCTTTTTTCTAATAAAAGTAGAAAGCAATCCTCTGCAGATGAAATTGCTGAAGCTAGGATAGACTACATTGCAGACAACCTAGGTTTGGAAATAAAAAATATAATTACCATTGTCAACCTACTTCGAGATGAAAAAATACTTGCAGACACCAAAGACTTAACCGCATTTATAAAAAAATCCGAACACAAAAATCAATCATTATTAACGGTTAATAGATTTGGAGAATTGGAAAAATTCTTGTGTACACAACTAGAAATGCAAGAAAAAACCTTTCATATAAAAGAACTGAATGAACTTGCTGAAAGTACTGGTTGCAAAGATGTAAACCCATCAAAAATAAAAACCATTTTCAATTTTTGGTCTATTAAAAATTGGATTAAAAAATATCATGCAGATTTCACAAAAAACCACATCACCCTGCTCAACTTACAAACAAAAGAAATCCTGCAAGAAATAATTGAAAAAAGACTGGAACTTGCCTATTTTATTGTAGAATATCTTTATGAAAAAAGCCAAAAAATAGAGAATAATAAAGAAATTGAAAAGAGTGAAATCCTAGTAGAGTTTTCGGTATTGGAACTTTTGGAAGCTTTTGAAAACCAACCGAGCTTATTCCATTCCAAAAGAACGATAGATGATATAGAAGACGCATTGTTTTATCTTTCCAGAATAGATGCTATAAAAATTGAAGGCGGTTTTTTAGTTATTTACAATAAATTGAGCATAGATAGATTGGAGAAAAGTAATAGAATACAGTACAAAGAACAGGACTATGAAAAATTATCACAATACTATAATCACAAAATACAACAAATACACATCGTTGGCGAATATGCCAAGAAAATGATTGATGACAAAACAGGTGCTTTGCAATTTGTAGATGATTATTTTCATTTGAATTTCCCTTCGTTTATTAGTAAATATTTCAAAGGAGCGAGAGCTTTGGAAATACAAAAAAACATAACTCCGCAGAAATACAAAAAACTTTTTGAATCCTTGTCGGTTGTACAAAGAAAGATAATCGACGACCAACAATCCAAATACATAGTAGTTGCAGCCGGACCCGGAAGTGGCAAAACAAAAGTATTGGTACACAAACTAGCCTCGTTGCTATTGATGGAAGATGTAAAGCATGAACAATTACTGATGCTTACTTTTTCCAGAGCTGCCTCTACAGAATTCAAAAAAAGACTGATAGAACTTATTGGAAACGCAGCTCACTATATCGATATAAAAACCTTCCATTCATTTTGTTTTGATTTGTTGGGAAAAGTAGGCACACTGGACAAGTCGGACTCCATATTGAAAAACACTATTGAAAAAATAAGAAATGGAGAAGTAGAAAATAGTAGAATTACCAAAACTGTATTGGTAATAGATGAGGCACAAGATATGGACGACCTAGAATATGAACTCGTAGAATTGCTTATGGAAAAAAACGAAGACATGAGAGTGATAGCCGTAGGAGATGATGACCAAAATATCTACCAATGGCGGGGTTCGGATTCCAAATATTTACTGAATTTTATTACCGAGAAAAATGCTACAAAATATGAGCTTGTAACCAATTTCAGAAGCAAAAACAATATAGTGGAATATACCAACCAATTCGTGAAAACTATTGAGAAGAGATTGAAACAAAACCCAATACAGGCAATTCATAACGATGATGGTATCATAAAAATCGTGCAATATAGTAACAACAACTTGATTTTGCCTCTTGTAGAAGATATACTATCGACAAGTTTTTCTGGTTCCACCTGTATATTAACCAACAAGAACAGCGATGCTTTTCAAATTTGTGGTATCCTGAACAAACACAATCTGCCAACCAAACTAATCCAAAACAAAGATGGATTCAGCCTGTATAATCTTTCGGAAGTAAGATATTTTATTAACCAGTTGCAGTTGGAGGAAGACACCTTTATTATCAATAATGAAAATTGGGAAAATGCAAAAAGAAAATTAACAGAAAGATACAAGACAAGTACAAAATTTGACATTATCAACACCATGATAAAAGAATTTGAAGCTACAAATCCACAAAGGAAATACAAATCCGATTTTGAAGTTTTTATTTTGGAGTCCAAAGTAGAAGATTTTGTCATTACCAATTCCGAAACTATTTTTGTTTCTACCATACACAAAGCCAAAGGAAAAGAATTTGAGAATGTTATCTTATTTTTAGAAAATTTCCAACCAGAAAATGATGATTTTAAAAGATTATTGTATGTAGCAATGACCCGAGCAAAAAGAACGCTTACCCTACACTACAACGGAAAATATTTGGAACAATTTGTCACCGATAACATTATTAAAATTCAGAATAACAACACTTACTCTCCTCCCAAAGAACTATCTCTTGCACTCTCGCACAAGGATCTGAACCTCGGTTATTTTCAATTTACTCAATTTGCTACAAATTTATTAACCAGTGGCGACCAATTGTACCTTTGTGAAGACGGTTGCAAGAATATGAAAGGAGATTGGATACTAAAATTCTCGAAAAATTTCCATCAAAAACTAGCAAAAATACATACGATGGGTTACCAACCAAAAGAAGCCAAAGTGAATTTCGTAGTATATTGGAAAAATGAAGACCGACAAATGGAATACAAAATCGTACTTCCCGAGCTGTATTTTGAAAAATAAAGAGAAAAACAGTGTAGAAAAATTGTATTTTCCTTCTTAATTTTCCTGATATTTTCTATACACTTTCCGAGGCTATAATTACTTTTTTCCTATCAATTCCCCATCTGTACCCTCCCAATTTTCCAGTAGATTGCACCACTCGATGACAAGGGATAATAACAGCTATCGGATTGTTGCCTATTGCTGTTCCTACCGCTCTATAAGAGCGGTTTTGTCCTATATTATTTGCAATTGCACTATATGTAGTAAGTTTTCCAAACGGAATATCCAGTAGTGCTTCCCAAACTTTCACTTGAAAGTCGGTACCTAGTAAGTGTAATTTCATTTTAGTTGGAGGATTACAGCTATTCTTAAAAAAAACAATTGCATTTTCTTGATTGTCATCAATACCAGGAATAATCTCCATATCTGGAAATTTAGAAATTAATTGTTTTTTACCATCTTCTTCGTTTTCTACAAAAGCAATATAACAAATTCCTAGTTTGGTAGATGCTAGTATAACAATTCCAAATGGTGTCATAGTGAAACTATATTGTATAATTGTTATATTTTTTTTTAGCTCTTCTTTTCGCAATCTTATTATTGTAATCATGGGATTATCCATATTTTTTTATTAAAAACCATCAATTCATATTACAAATATCTGATTATTTTTTCAAATTAAATTTAATTTCCCAAATCCATCATTATTTTACATAGAAATTTATAACCCAAACAACAGAATTTGTAAAATATTTTTTCGTTATTAATAATTATTCTAAATAAAATTAATAACTTTGCAATATGAAAACAACTGTTATACCTTTCAGAATTGCACCACTTAGTCCAGCAATTGGACAAAATGAAGAATTGTATTGTGGTAAGAAAAAATGTTGTAAAAAATATAAAACCGGTAAAAGGTGTAAGAAATGTCCTGGCAGACTAAAATTGAAAGTTAGTTGCTAATACGGAATTTCCCTCATTATTTCAAAATATTTACCTGTAATTCATTTAGGTAATATTTCACGCTATGACGCAATAAGCTCATTATTGATGGTTCGATATTTTTATGACTCAAAGCCAAAATGTTATTGACTATTCAACAAAAAACTCAACCCTAAGGAAAAATTCAAATCATTTTTTGAGATAAGTAACTTTTATGTTACATTTGCAAGATGAAAGTAAGAGAAGTCATTGCATTCAAAAATTATTTCGAGGAGTTCCTTATGGAACAACCAAAAAAAGTCCAAGATAAAATATTCAAAATTATTGAAGCTATCGAAACTCTGGAACGAGTTCCTTCTAATTATCTAAAACACTTAACTGGAACAGATGGTTTATATGAGGCAAGAATACAATTAGGTACAAATATTTGGCGAGTATTTTGCTTCTTTGATGGTGAAAAACTAGTCGTTTTAATGAATGGTTTTCAGAAAAAAACTCAAAAAACACCAAAAAACGAGATAGAAAAAGCGATTAAGATAATGAATGACTACTATAATCAAAAAAGAAAATAATATGGAAGCTAAAAGTTGGAAAAATATAAAAGATGATGTTTACGGAAAAATTGGAACTGATAGAAGAGACGAACTTGAAAGAGATTTTGAATCTTTTAAAATTGGTTTAATACTGAAAAAAGCTCGTGAAGAAAAACATTTGACACAATCTGCTCTTGCTGAAATTATTGACAAAAAGCGTGAATATATCTCAAGAGTTGAAAATAACGGAAGTAATTTAACGCTAAAAACTTTGTTTGACATCGTAGAAAAAGGTTTAGGCGGAAAAGTAAAAATATCAATAGAAGTATAATTCGCACAGCCACTAACAAAAAAATTGGCAAAAGAAGCTGTCTCACAAGTCAATGATGTGGTTTGAGAATCTTCTAAACGAAACACACTCTCGTATAGGGGTACAGATAAAATCATAAAAAAATTACAAATGCACAACAGATAATATTTATTATCATCACAATAAAAAAATCCGCTTCAAATAAATATGAAGCGGATTTTTTATTATTTGGAATTAAGTTTCTTGTATTTGAAATAAGAAATCCCAGAAAGAATTACCATGAAAGCCAATCCCAAATATACCCAAAGTGGTACCGGTACAGGATCACCTTTCGCATAAGAATGTAATCCGCTGAGGTAGTAATTTACCCCAAAATAAGTCATAACCATAGAACAAAATGCAAATAATGCAGCTACATGAAAAGCCCATCTGCTTCTAAGTCCAGGTACTAATCTCATGTGTAATACAAAAGCATAAACCATGATGGAAATAAAAGCCCAAGTCTCTTTGGGATCCCAACTCCAATATCTTCCCCAAGATTCATTTGCCCAAACTCCTCCCAAGAAATTTCCAACAGTAAGAGCAAACAATCCTATGGTAAGGGACATTTCCGAAACCACGGTTAATTCCTTCAAAGTACTATCATGGTGTATTTTGTATAGAGCTTTGGAAGATACAATATAGAAAAATAAGGTGATAACTGCAATAATCATAGAGAGGGCAAAAAATCCATAACTAGAAGTGATAATGGCAACATGAACAATCAACCAATAGGATTTCAAGACAGGTGCCAAAGGTGTAATTTGTGGATCCAAAGCCGAACCTCCATGAGCAAATCCCATCATAATAACTGCCACCATAAATCCTGCTGCCGGAATAAGTGCATTGGAATTTCTATACAATAATAAACCTGCCGTAATCCCTACCCAAGAAATAAAAACAATAGCTTCGTAACCATTACTCCAAGGAGCATGTCCGGAAATATACCACCTTGCTACCAAACCTAGAAAATGTGCCAAATAACCTATAACACCAATTGCAATAAGTGTGTTGAGAACTAATTTTAATTTTTTATTGGAGCGAAATAAATCTACAAATCCTAATATGAGCAACAATCCTCCAATGATGGTGTAGAAAATCAATAATTTGAAATTGATATTTACCTGATTTAGAAACACTTCTACTTCTACTTTTGTTTTGGAGGGAACTACATTTTTACCCCATTTTTGTTGATAATCGGATAGCTTTTGTAGTGCTGCATCTGCACCTGCCCAATTTCCATTTCTAGTAGCATCTAAAACACTTAGGAAATAAGGAGCCATCACACTTTGTGCTTCGTCATCGGGTTGCAATTGGTCATTGAGCCAAGAATTCCAACGGTGGTTAGCATCATTTTTCACAGGAATAATTCTCATAAATTGTCCAGTAAAAAACTCATTGAATGCTTGTACTCTGTCATTAACTGCAATTACTTCTTTGTCATAATTGGTTTGTTCCGATGCTTTTTTTCTAAACGCAGTATTATAATCCTCTTCCAATACATAGTGCAAACCACCTCTTCCATCTGGAGGGAAAAGATTCATTAGCGAAGTATAACCTTCGGCATTGGCTTTGGTTTTTTTCAGAAGTTCGTCGCCACCTTTTGAGCCAATTTTTATCAGCGGAACCATAGACCAACTTGGTGTATCGGTGGTAACAGATAGAAACCACTGGTTAGCAGAAAGTGTCTTTCCACTTTCCGATTGGAAATTGTCTTTTTTGTATAATTTCCTAAGAACATCAAGAGCTTGTGTATTCATAGGGACAATTCTTCCGTCATAATTTTGGACTAATAAATAACCAAATTTGTCGGCGTGTTCAGGAGAAATTTTATTTCTGGAAATTATTTCGTCAGCAGTTATAACCCTAGAAGCTGCTAATGGTTGTGCAGTTTTGGAATTGCTATTTTCTGTATGGTTTTTCTCAATTGTTGTATTGGCATGGTTGTGTCCGGAATGATCTTGTCCATCATTTGGATCATGAATTTCTGTTTTAGGATTTGTTTTTCCATCGATGGTTCCGTGCATATCAATATCTTGTGCAGACCATCCGAAACTTAACATTATCAATAACAATGTAAGTCCTCTTTTTTTACTAATTTGTTTCAACATAGCATTGAGTTTCCAAAAGTGAGTTCCTTTCCAAAAAAAGCTCACGAACATTCCTAAAAATAGAAATACATATCCGATATAGGTAATGAGAGTTCCCCAAAAATCATGATTTACAGAAAGTCTAGTTCCTTTTCTGTCCGGATCGAAACTGGATTGGAAAAATCTGTACCCATCGTAGTTTAGGACATGGTTCATATAGATTTTGTAAGGTGTTTGTTTTCCTTTATCAACGATATTTACATGACTTTCATAAGCCGATGGCGATGAGGAGCCTGGATAAGTTTCCATCACGAATTTTTCTAATTTCAAAGAAAAAGGTGTAGTATATACTTTGGGTCCATATCCAACCATAATATTCAGTCCATCAATAGAAACTTGTTTGTAAGCGTTAGGATTTCCTTTTTCAACAGAAATATCTACCAATTGTTTGGTTTTTGGTCCTTGCAATTCTATGGTAAGTTGGTCATTAAGATTTTCATCTTTTTTCTTATCTCCTTCTACGGCAATTAGTTTTCCTGTTTTCAATCCATCGGGAACTACAATTTTTATATCATTGATAGAATATAGACTTCTGAGTACCAATGGATGAAAAGTGTTGGCTGTTGTATTGCCTGTTGCTTGGGTTGCCATAGTCATATAAGTCGCTTCTACAGGAGTTTTTATGAGTAATTGATTATTTTCTTTTTTAAATTCTATTGCACCATCGATATTCCTATTAAAAGTTACCAAAGTCCCATGAATATTTTTCACATCGCCGGGTTTTATATAAAAATTCTCTCTTCCGGATTGTCCGGCAACAACAAAGTGCAAATATTCGGTTTGGTCGGCACTAGCAACCAGACTATCTTTTTTTCTTTGTATATAATCAATAGCTTTTACTCCAATTTTTTTTCCATGAAAATCATATTTGGCTTCAAAACCTTTATGCTTTGGTGTGATAAGGTAAGGGATATCCTGATAATTCAAAACATCTCCTTTGTCTTCTATCTGTATTTTAAAGAAATTTTTCAAAGAAACAATTTCGTTGGAGGATTCGCCTTCTCGGATATGCATCATTCCTTCATAGCTGATGTATCTTGTAATTGCACCACCTATAAAAATAAGGATAAATGCCAAGTGAAAAACCAATACCGACCATTTTTCCTTTCTCCAAAGTCTGTATCTGGCTATATTTCCAATAAAATTTACAATTAATAGGAGCATTAGCAACTCAAACCATTTGGCTTCATAGATTAATGCTTTTGCAGTTGGCGTACCATAATCATTCTCCAAAAATGTTGCATACCCCATCGAGAAAGCATATACCAAGAGAAGAACTGCCATAGTCCTAGTAGAAATGATAATTTTATATAATTTGTCCATCATAAAAAAATAAATAAGTTGATACAATTTTTTGATGTGCAAAAATACAGAAGGAAAAACGATTAAAAGAATTTATCTCGTTTATTTATACTATTTTGTCCACAATTGTTATAATAGATTTTGTCAATTCCGAAAATCAATGAAAAATAACAACGAATTATTGGTATCTTTTGTGTTCTTTATTTTTAATGAATTTGGAAATAATAGGTTTGAATAACGCCTTATATTTCTCTACATCAAACAATTGCGAGTCTGTTAATGCTTTATAGGTAAGCCAGGTTCCGAAAGGTAATAATAACATATTGGGAAGCCAAGCTGCCAAATAAGGATCTACAGTACCATTCCAAGCAATATTTTCTACCGAAAGATTGAGTACATAGAAAATGATAAAAATAACAATGGCTATAATTACCGGAAGACCCATACCTCCTTTTCGGATGATGGAACCCAAACTAGCACCTATCAAAAAGAAAATTACACAAGTTACAGAATAGGCGACAATCCTTTGTTGGTACATAACAACTTTGGAATAATATTTCACTATCGGTTGTATTTCGCTATCTTTTTGTTCCGCAGTAAGTCTTAGGTTTTCTAATTTTTGATAAGCAGACAACAAGGCTTCATTTTTCTTTTTTTGTTGAATTTTTGACAAATCAAATTGAGGAGCAATTTTATCTTTTGACTTTGTTTGGTCAATATAAACGATGTAATTGTTGGTTTGGGAAATAAGATCGGTATTAATATTTTTAAAACTCAATCGGCTATCTTTTATTGTAGTCGTAATGGTTTTGTCCAACTCATTATAAGTCTGAAAACGGTAATCATCGGTAATTTTCTCATCGTCGATTGCTTTTTTTATTATTTCGCTAATATCAAAATGAGAAACCAAAGTGTCAAATTTTATTGCTTGGTCTGGTTGTTTAGCCCTAGAACTCAGATTTTGGTTGGATACCATATCTTCAAAAATGTATCCGTTGTAAAGTTCTAATTTCAAGAAATTTTTATTGGCAGCTTTTACAAACCTTCCTTTTTTCGCCAAAATAGATTGTTGATTTTCAAAAGCATACGCTTTTTTATGAATAAAAACACCTTCCAATTCGGTTGCATTTTCTCCATATACCTTATCAAATTTAACCAAATAACCTGGGATTTGGTCAATAAATTGTCCCGGAGTAAAATTGAGAGCTGGTTTGGTAGCAGCAATATTGTAGAGCATATTTTTTGCTTTCCGTTGGAAATCCGGAATAATATTGTTGGAAAAAAAGAATAAAAGTATGGAGAGAAATATCGCTACAAAAAACAAAGGCATCATAGTCCTAGTGAGGGAAGTACCTGCGGCTTTCAGTGCAGCCAATTCGTACCTTTCCCCCAATTCACCAAATGTCATGATGGAGGCTAATAAAATGGTAAGAGGCATCACCAACGAAATTACACTTACCCCAAGATAGAAAAGTAATTTTATAATCTCGAAATAGCTCAGACCTTTTCCCATAAATTGGCTCAACTGTATCCAAATAATGTTGACTATAAAAATAAAAAACAACACAGAGAATATGAAGAGAAAAGGACCAAAAAAAGTCTTGATGATATATCTATCAATAATTTTTAACATAATGCAAAAATATAAAAAAGCCACAAAGATTGTACTTTGCGACTTCATAATTTATTAATATCGGATTACAATTCTGTAATTATATAATTTTTAAATTTATTTTTATCAAACGAAAACATGGATGCCGACAATGCTTGGTTGGCTTTGTAACCTTGGATTTCTATAACGGCAACATCTTTGTTTTTTCCGTGTTGTTCCAGCTTTATGATTTGTTTTTTTGTATTGTCGATATAGAGATATACCACCTCCAAACCATTGGATTTTACAGGCTCCAATTTTATAACATCAGTAGAAATTCCTTTTACAGTTTTCTTTCCATCATAGCTTACATTGTAATCTTTTCTATAATTGGACAGGTAATTGATGGGGGAAAACATGGCAGAATTGGCATTTGGTTTGGCAACGGTAACCTCCGAATCTTGTGCATTGATGTTGTAGATTTTATTTCCATCAAAAATTTGTTCGGTTCCCATAATTTTCAATCGGTATTTGTCTCCGGAAGAATAATAAATACCCGGTTCTACTTTGGAAATTTTCCCTTGTACACCGGTAGAGAAAGAAAATTTGAAATAAGAATTTTTTTTGGCATTATAGCTTTTGGTAACAGCATCTAGTATTTCATTGGATTTTTCGTCTATTTTCTGTGAAAAAGCAAAACTAGTTGCACCCAACATTACTGTTGTAATAATTATCTTACTGAAAAAATTTGTCATAATTTTAAAATTAATTTTCATTAGTTTTCAAAAATCATTCCATAGATAGAAATAATATTTGTTTTTTAGAAATTTAAAATAAGTTTATTACCCGTTTCGTAATTCATCTAAAAAATTCTCCAAAGAACTAAGGTCGGTAATCATTACTTCTCTGGCTTTTGCACCATTGAAACCACCGACAACACCAGCAGCTTCCAATTGATCCATAATCCTTCCTGCTCTGTTGTAGCCCAATTTCAGTTGTCTTTGCAACATAGAAGTCGAACCTTGTTGGGTAGAAACTACTATCCTAGCAGCTTCTTCAAAAAGAGCATCTTTTTCATTTGGGTCAAATCCTGTACTGGAAACCTGTCCATCTTCATTGGCAACTTCTGGCAATAGCAAAGCAGTTGGATAGCCTTTTTGTTCGCCAATAAAATCGACTATTTTTTCTACCTCCGGGGTATCTACAAAAGCACATTGCAATCTTAGGATTTCGTTTCCATTAAAATAAAGCATATCCCCTTTTCCTATCAACTGATCGGCACCAGGAGAATCTAAAATAGTCCTAGAATCCACACTGGAAATTACTCTAAATGCAGCTCTTGCCGGGAAATTGGCTTTTATCATACCGGTAATAACATTTACAGATGGTCTTTGTGTGGCAACAATCAAGTGTATTCCTACCGCTCTAGCCAATTGTGCCAATCTTGCAATTGGGTGTTCTACTTCTTTTCCGGCAGTCATGATAAGGTCTGCAAATTCATCGACCACCAAAACTATATACGGCAAATATCTGTGTCCATTTTCTGGGTTGAGTTTTCTTTCGGAGAATTTGGCATTATATTCTTTTATAGTTCTACAAAAGGCATTTTTCAGCAATTCGTACCTGGTATCCATTTCTACACACAAGGAGTTAAGGGTATTGATTACCTTGTGAGTATCAGTAATAATCGCATCATCGGCATCTGGTAATTTTGCCAAATAATGTCTTTCGATTTTGGAATAAAGGGTAAGCTCAACTTTTTTGGGATCCACCATTACAAATTTCAATTCGCTAGGGTGTTTTTTGTACAATAATGAAGTGAGTATAGCATTGATACCTACGGATTTCCCTTGTCCTGTAGCTCCTGCCATCAATAGATGTGGCATTTTTGCAAGGTCTGCCATAAAAATTTCATTAGAAATAGTTTTACCAAATACAACAGGCAAATCCATATCGGTATTTTGAAATTTTTGAGAACTCAATACACTTCTCATAGATACCATAGATGGTTTTTTTCTTGGCACTTCTATACCAATAGTACCTTTGCCAGGCATAGGTGCGATAATCCTAATACCTAGTGCAGAAAGATTGAGAGCAATATCATCTTGTAATTTTTTGATGGAATTTACTCGGATACCATCATCAGGAACAATTTCGTAGAGGGTAACAGTAGGACCAATAGTTGCTTTTATCTGTTTGATACCTACATTGAAATTTTTGAGAAGTCCAACAATTTTATTTTTATTTTCTTCCAATTCCTCTTGGTTGATGGATATTTCTTCGTTTCCATAATCTTTCAACAAATCGGTAGAAGGAAATTGGAAACCTGCCAAATCCAATTTGTGATCATACAAACCATGTTTTTCTACCAACTCATTGGATTTTTTTTCAGGGTCTATAATTTCGTCTTTTACTTCGGCAATTTCTACTTCGAAACCAATATCCTCGGAAGTTGTATTTGTATTTTTTGTTGGAATAGTTGGAATAGATGAAATAGGCAGTTCAACCGAAATATTTTCTTGTTCTACGGGTTGTTGTGTTTCAAAAGAAGTATGGTTGGGAGTTACAATCTCAAAGTTTTCTTCTTTTTTTGTTTTGTCGAATGGACTAGGTTTTTTGGGTTGTTCTACAATTGGTTGTTCTACTTCGGTAATAGGTTTTTCCACTTGCAAATCTTCTTCAAAATCTTCTTCGGATTTCGGAATGAGCGATTTTACTTTACCTATGGTTTGTTCATTGATGTCATTTAGTTTTTGTTTTACTGTACTTGGTCTAAGATTCAATTCCAATACAAAATACAGAATTATACTAAAAATAATAGCTACCCACAAACCAACAGTACCGATCAGCGAGTCCAAAAAATCCATGATTTGATAGCCATACACTCCACTGAAAGCACCTTCGCCTTTGGTGATGGCAGCAACAAAAATCGGAAGCCAACAAATAAAAAACAACGAATGTCCAAATGTTTTCCAAGGTTTGAAATATTTTTTTTTCAAAATTATCATTGCTATTACAAAAACGAGAAAAGCAACAATAAAAGCCGAAATCCCAAAAGTGTCCATTACAAAAATATTCCCTAGCCAATCTCCAACTTTACTGAAAATATTAGAAGATTTCACGGTTCTGTCCAACATATTTCCTTTTAGACTTTGGTTGGATTTCCAACTGGACAGAAAGGAGGCGAAAGAAATTGCCATGACAATAGAAATTACCATGAATGATAATCCAAAAAATATTCTTACTTTGGAAAGTGTTTTTGGTGTTGTAGCAATTGGCTTTTTGGGGAGGGTTGTGTTTTTTTCCATAATATCAATGTGGGCAAATTTAACGAAAAATTACGATGAATTTGCTGTTGATTTTGTATTTTTTTTAAAATTTAAAATTTTATTTAGCTTAAATTTCACAGTTTTCCGAAAGGATTTTCATTAATTTAAAATAACTAAACATCTCTAATAAAATCTTCGTATTCAGTGAAAAAATCCTCAAAAGCATTCATTTTTGTATAGAAAAATTCAAAAATTTGTTGCCAAGTATTTTTATTAAAAACAGAAACACCAGATTGTTGTACCCAAATTCTGGAAATTACCTTTCCATTGTCCAGTGTATAGTTTTCTTGTTTATAAAAATCTCCAATTATTGATTGTAACTGATCTTCCAAAGACCAAATTTTATTGTAATAGGCTTCTCGGAAAAGTTCGTCTTTCATTTCTATATCTAGTGAGACTTCTGCTTTTTTGTTATCCACCAAAAATTTAAAAGAAAAGTCCTTTATTTTGGTATCATAAAGCATCCATTTTCTTGGAAAACTTTTTCCAAATGCTGTCCAAAATTCTTTTTTAAGTCGTACGGCTTCTTCTTTGCTAAACATTCTGCAAATATTCTAAATAAATTTGAAATTAGAAACAAATTATCAAAAAAAAATCCCTCAAAAAAATTGAGGGACAAATCTTAAATAAAGTCGATTACTTATTGTGCAGTTAATTTTATTTGCATATCAATATCATCTTTTAGCATTACATCTTTCATGGTAATTTTGTAGGAAACACCGAATTTTTGTCTGTCCCAAGCAAATTTATCAGAAGAAATTTGATACACTCCTTTGTTATGGCTAATATTTGCTAAAAAAGAAACAGGAGCTGTTTTTCCTTTTATAGTCAAATTTCCAGAAATGATGTACTTGAAATTTTTGTGAGTATTTTTTTTAACGGAAGTAATTTTGTAGGAAGCCGTTGGAAATTTTTCAACTTCGAAGAAATCTCCATTTTTAAGATGGTTGTCCAATTTTGTTTTGTACTCTCCTGTAAGATCGGTTGTGTTAATGGAATTCATGTCAAAAACAAAATCTCCTCCCACCAATTGATTTCCTTTCACAACAATATTTCCGGATTTCATAGTCAAATTTCCGGTATGAGATGATGCTTCTGTCTTGGCCAATTTGTATCCCCACCATTGGATAGTGGAAGATGTTACTTTTTTGGTTTGTCCAAAGACTACTGTACTTGCGAAAATTGCTAATAATGCTAATTTTTTCATATTTTTTCTTAAATTTTTATTGTGGCAAAATTATCAATATCCATACCAAGTAACCATTGATATAGGTTAAGAAAGACCTATTTACTAATGACAAATATCATGTTTTCAGGATAAATTTTATTTTGATGTACTGGACAATAAAATATGGTTTAATCTGAAATGAAAAAAGTTTAATGTTTTTATGACGCAAAGCTATAACGATGTTAAAATTAAAAATCTTCGATTTTTTTGCGTCTTACCTTTTTATTGGTATATTTTATATTTT
>JAFDZJ010000297.1 GCA_018266965.1 Bacteroidota bacterium | reverse complement strand
AATTCTGATAAACTTGTTATTAACAAACATGGTGGTGTAGCTACAGGTTCTGCAACTTGGGCAACAGCTGATACCAATGCCAATAATAATGATATAAAAGTAATGCGTTTGTCTGAAATGTACCTAATAAAAGCCGAAGCAAGAGCTGCTGCTGGTGATTTGGCTGGTGCTGCAACAAATGTACAAGCTATAAGATTAGCTAGAAATACTGTTGCACCTGCAATTCCTGTATATGCTACTCCTTCTGCTGCTTGGGCTGGTATTTTAGCTGAAAGAAGAATAGAGTTCGCTTTCGAAGGTTACCGTTTCTTAGACATCAAGAGATTGGGTAATTTAGCTGGTCAAGGAATTGATAGAAGCCCTGCTGATTATGCACAAGGTTCTTTCAATTATCCTGGTGCTGATCCAGTAAACATGCCGCTTTCTAGCTACAAATGGGCTTTACCTATACCACAAGATGAGATAAATGTAAACCCTACAATTACTCAAAACCCTGGATATTAATTTGAAATATTCTTTTATATCTATCAAACCCCACTTCTGAAGTGGGGTTTTTTATTATAACTTTTTCCGTATTTTTGCAGGATAACTAGTGAATATGCGTTTTATTTTATTTCTATTCTTTTTTGTTTCTACGCTATCTATCGCTCAAATAAAAAAGTCTATTATCTCCACTACCAAACAAGATAATGATACCTTGGTAGTCAATTCCGGTAAACACGACTCTCTAAAAATATTTGTTCCCACAATACAAGATTACCAATACCAAACGCAAGACTCGGAAAAAAAAATATTCGACACTTTGCTCACCCATGACAAATCTTATTCTTTTACACAATATACCAATCAAGATGATTTTGGCATGATTAGATTTGCTAACATAGGTGCTGGATACAACCCATTGGCTTATAGTTGGCAGAAAAATAGTCATTTTTCTTTGTTGCCTACCAACAAAAGTTATTCATTGATAGAAGCTGACCAAATAAAATATTACGATGTGAAAACTCCTACCACTGCTTTTGTTTTTCATAATGGTGTCAGCAATGGAGCTGCTCTTTATTCTACCTATGCCCAAAATATAGGCAAAAGATTCAATTTTGCTATTAACTATTTTGGATTACGATCTTTGGGTTCTTATCAAAATTCTCTTGCTGTTAGCAACAATACTTCTTTCTCATTTCATTATATCACTAAAAATTCCAAATACGAATTGTTTGCGCATTATATTCATCAAAATATCATTAACCAAGAAAATGGAGGGATAACCGATGATTACGATTTGTTGTACCAAGCGGGTAATAATGAAATCAATAATAGAAATACTATTCCAGTCAATCTCAATGGGTCTTTTTCTAGATTTGCCTATCGTAGATATTACCTTAGTCATCAATTTTCCCCTTTCAATGTAGAAAAATTCCCTTTCAAAATTAATCATACTCTGCAACACCAAGGCAACAAATATTATTTTGAATTTGTTGCACCGGATTTAGCACAATTTTCAGATGTCATTCCTTACAAATCTTTGTCATCAAAAAAATACTCCGACAACCTTAGTAATACTGTTTCTTTGTTGTTCGACAAACCACAATTCAAGATAGAAGCAGGTGTCCAACATCAGAATATACAAGTTGGGACTAATAATATTTTGCTTTCGGGAAATCCAATTTTACCAAATTATACCGAGAATAGGTTGGGTGTAATCGGAAATATTAATTTTAAATTTTCTGATTTGATGGCATTGAAATCGCATTTGGATATATCAAGAGGGAATTCTTTTGGAAATTTTATTCTTTCAGAAAACTCTTTGTATTATCAACCCATCAAAGATTATTACCTGAAAGCCAATTTCAATTACAAATCTGCAAGTCCTAATTTTAATTTTCTACTCAATTCATCTCCATTGTTGAGTTATAATTACGATTTTTCTAATTTTAAAAATGAAAATAATTTGAATATTGGAGGCGAAATTGGGATGAAACTTTGGCAGACAAAATTATTTGTCCAATATTTCAGAAATGATAATATGGTATATATTGATGAATTACACCAACCCAATCAGTCTGCTAATGCTGTAAATCTCACCCAAATAGGTGGGGAAACTACCTACAATTATGGAAATTTTTTCCTTAATACTCGATTACAATTCCAGCAAAATTTTTCCGGAAAATCTGTTTTACCACTTCCAAATTTTGTTGGAAGAGCTAATTTCTTTTACCAAACTAGAGCTTTTCGGGATAAAGCCGAGTTGCAAACAGGGATAAAAGTGTATTATTTTTCTAAATTCAATTCCAGAGATTTTTCGCCAATTCTACAAGAATACATTTTGCCGGGAAATAACTCGTTTGCAATCGGAGGACAGCCAATTGCGGATATTTATTTTAATTTTAAAGTGAAGAAAATGTTTATTTTTCTAGAAGGACAACATTTTACAACAACATTCAGTTCCAATACAGTCTATACTGCTCCTCATTATCCATTTTATGATTTCCGATTGAATATTGGGATTGTTTGGTATCTGTTTAGCTAAATTTTATTTTTTTGAATTGTGAAGGTTATTACAAAAATTCCACTCTCCGAATTACCAAACACTCCACCTTTGGTAGTTGATTTTTTGAACTCGAAACTAGAGTTTGCACAATCTTTTTTGTGGAATAATGAAAACATAAAAGCCAAAATAGAAGAGAAACAAAATCAATTTTCACAAACTTCAAGAGATACACTAGTCGATGTGCTTAGACATCAATTACAAGATTTACAACTTTCAGAAAAACAGTCTGCTAATCTGAAAATCCTCGAAAAACCCACATCGTTTACTATCACAACAGGACATCAACTCAACTTGTTTTCTGGACCTGTTTTTTTCATTTATAAAATATTGCAAGTCATAAAGTCTTGTGAAGAATTGAATGATAAAAATACTAACCAACATTTTGTACCTATTTTTTGGATGGCAACAGAAGATCATGATTTTTTGGAGATTAACCATTTCAAAACCGAAAAATCATTATATCAATTTTCTGAAAAAGCAGGAAATGCGGTTGGTAGAATTACTATTACAGATTTGGATTTCATTAAGCAATTCGAAAAAGAATTTGAAGACTCCTTGTTTGGTAAAGATTTGATAGCTTTGTTGAAATCCACATTCTTACTTGGAGAAAGCCTTACACAAGCTACTCGGAAATTGGTTCAAAATTTATTTTCAGACTATGGATTATTGATGATAGATGGAGATTGTGCCGAATTAAAAAAAATGATGATTCCCATTTTTCAACAGGAGCTTTTTGATAATTCTTTAATGAATAACACCGCTTCTACAGTTACACAAATTAAAAATAACTATGGAAAAGTGCAGGTTAATCCCAGGGAAATCAATCTTTTTTACCTTTCAGAAACTAGGAATAGAATAGAGTTTTATAATAACAAATTCCATATTGTAGATACCGATTTGTCATTTACCAAAGAAGAAATTTCACAAGAACTTCATGCTTTTCCAGAAAAATTTAGTCCAAATGCTCTGTTAAGACCTGTGTTTCAAGAAATGATATTGCCTAATATTGCCTATATTGGGGGAAATGCAGAAATCGCTTATTGGCTAGAATTGCCTCTGTATTTTCAATCGATTAATTTGACTTTTCCATTGCTTATCCCAAGAAATTCCTTTCAAATTTTAACTGAAAAAGTGAATGGAAAAATAGAAAAATTAGGATTGTCTATTCGTGATTTTTTTGATGAAAATCCCAAGCTTTACCAAAAGATTTTTACTGAAAACCACGCGTTAAGTAGTACGATTAATGAAAATGAAGAACTTGTAAAATCTGCATTTCAATCTTTATTATCACAAGCGTCTTTAACTGATAAAAGTTATGAACAATTGGTACTCGCAGAACAAACTAGACAATTGAAATCATTTGAAAAAATGAGAAAAAGGTTGTTGAAAGCAGAGAAAATAAAACATAAAGAAAAGCTGGAAAGAATTGAAAATCTGTTCGAACTTATTATACCTAACGAAATTTGGCAAGAAAGACAGTATAATTTTTCAGTTTACTATTCACAGTTTGGGAGAAGATGGATTGCCGATTGTTATAAAAATATTTCTGTGGATAACTCCAATTTGATAGTTGTTGCTCAATAATTTTGAAAATCTTATTTTTGTAGTTTATATATTATGATGATAAAGAATTTTTTCAAGGTTACAATTTTATTGTTTTTCACTGGTTTGTCTGCACAGAAAACACATGCAGTAGCTCAAGGAGAAACAGCGTATAGTATTTCCAAAAAGTATAATCTTTCGTTGGACGAGTTGTATAAACTTAATCCTTCCGCAAAAGAAGGGAAAGTAAATATTGGCGACATACTCACAGTTTCCAAATCTACTAATTCTCCAAAATCTGTTTCCAATACAGATATTGCTAAATCTCCAATATTGGGTACTATTGTTATTCAGCCTAAACAGACTATGTATGGGATAACAAAAAGATTTAAAATGACTGAAGATGAGATTAAAAAAATCAATCCACAACTGGAAACAGAAGGATTGAAAATTGGCTCTCAACTTACGCTTCCATTGGATAAAATAAAAAAATATGCAGAACCACAAGAAATGGTTTTGCCTGTTGCTACAAAAGTAGAAAGCTCTACACCTGTTGCAATATCATCACAAGACGAATTTGCTAATTATACCGTGGAAGCTGGGGATACTATCTTTTCTCTTGTCAATAAATTTGGTACAAGTATAGACGAACTTATTGCTTGGAATCCTGCATTGTCCCAAGGTTTGAAATCCGGAATGACCATAAAGGTAAAACACTCCAAATCGTCTTATGCTAAAAACAATGATGATGCTTTGGGTGTTGTTTTGTTACTGCCTTTTGGTTATAATGTTAATGATGCAAAATACAGAAAATTGTCTTTGGATTTTTTATCGGGAGCAAAATTAGCGATAGAAAGAAATGCCAAAGCCGGACAACAACTGGATATTAACATCATTGATGCTGGAAACGAACAGACCTTCAAATCATCTTTGTCTAAAATAAATTTAGAAAAAACGGATATAATCATAGGTCCATTTTTCAAATCTAATGTTTTGGAGGTATTAAATTTTGTAAAAGATAAAAAAATCCCTGTCGTTTCTCCTTTTGCCAATTCGGAAGATCTATATCCATATAGCAATCTGATTTTGGCTGATACCAATGAAAAAGTCTATGCCGATAAAATCAATGAAGAGATAGCTAAAATTTATTCTAATCAAAAAATTTATATTCTAGCAGGTTCAGACCCTGGAAATGCTCAATACATAAAAGCTCAATTAGAAAAAAAATTATCCAATTCCGTTATTACAATTGTGAAATCTGCTGATGACATACTTACGGACAAAAATATGATGACAGGACAACCAGCACCAGTTATTACAGTTTTGGCTGCATCAACAGATACTTTGGCTAATGATTTCACGAATAGAATGGCTCAAATATCCAAAGAAACCGTTGGCAACAAAGCATTCAGTATGTATTATTCCCCTGTTTTCGAAAAACAAACTGGAGTGCTTTCACAAGTCAGTTTGGTATATCTTATTGATAGAAAAATAAATACCGACGGTAGTTTTGAAAAAGAAGTTTT
>JAFDZJ010000296.1 GCA_018266965.1 Bacteroidota bacterium | reverse complement strand
GATTTTTTTATTAAATTGACTTGAAGACAGAAAGATGCCACAGCGTATAACAAGGGCTTTATGCAAGTGGGGCGGGACGGAACTCGTTCGGCAGCAGTTCTTTGTTGGGCAGGGGTAGGCAGACATTTTACTATCAACAATTATTCATACTTTCAGCAATCAAATAAAAAATGGGTTGACCGTCGGTTGGGGTGAAGGAATACTAATCCCCACCTGCATAAAGCCCCGGGCGTTACCTGCTATTATAGAACGACACACCACAACAGACAATGGGACTATTTGACAAAATATTTGGAACAAACGACAAAATAAAGGTTCAATTCATCGACAACTTAAATGGACAGACAATTGGTGTTTCAGAAATGACTGCAGACCAATTGCCTGAAACTTTTTCTGTAGCGACAACAATGCACATTCAAGACACCGATTGGACTATTGAAGAAGCGATACCTGAAAACTCAGTTGACTTCATCAAAACAAAAAAACTTGTTTTGAAAATGAGAAAAGCTGAGAAAATCAACTCAAACGATATTTGGTTCACAACACCAACAATTTCAAACGAATTTCCACAACTAATAGAAAAGACAAAAGAAACTGAATTTGATGTTTTCATTCACGAAGATGATTACAGACAGAATGAATTTTTAAATCAAAATTCTATCCCAAAAATAGAAAAAGAATTTACCGCAATAAAGGACATTTGGAGCAAGCATAGCAAGAAGAGTGACGATTATACTTTGTTTAAAAATTGCCACGTTAGGAACACAATCGGTTCGCCAAACTTGAAAATTAATTTCAATGAATTGAAATCTCTTTTAAACTGCAATTCTGTTGGGCAAGTTGTTATCAATGGTAATGTTCTGTCAAATGGGTTTTCCATTAAAACAGAGAATACGACCTATTTTGGAATTTTAAATGATGACCTCGTAATAGAACTTTGTATAGCTCAATGGAATGACAACACTATAAACGAAATTTTAGAAATTAATAAAACATTCAAATCAGTATTTGTAAATTGGTATAACTGCGATTTAATAAAAAATGATTAGCGAAAAACAACTAACACATTTAAGCAAGTTTTTGAGTTTGGTTTTGCGACACCAACCTGAAACAATTTCTATTCAACTTGACCAAAATGGTTGGACAGATGTAAATGAATTAATTGAAAAAGCAACTAATTATGGAGTTAAGTTTGACAAAGAAACACTTAAACACATTGTAGCGACAAATTCTAAAAAGAGATTTGCATTTAATGACACACTTGACAAAATCAGAGCAAGTCAAGGACATTCTGTTGATATAGAATTGGGATATTCAAACCAAAAACCACCAACAATTTTATTTCACGGAACAGCCGACAAATTTGTTCAATCAATTTTAGACACAGGACTTGAAAAACGAAACAGACAACACGTTCATTTGAGTAGCGACCTTGAAACAGCTTTGAAAGTTGGACAAAGACACGGAAAACCATTTATCTTTAAAGTGCTTGCTGAACAAATGTATAATGACAATTTTCAGTTTTACATTTCAGACAATGGCGTTTGGTTGACAGACAATGTCCCGACAAAATACTTGATACGAAATGACGAATAAAAGAATAACAGCAGGTAACATCGGTTTGGCAATATGGCGGCTGAAGTGCTTCTACGAAACATTTGTGCAAGGCTCAACAGCAGTAATTCTATTGAACTTTTGTGATAAAATTCCGCCACATCGCCAAGCCGTAAATCGTTAGCTGCAATGATACCGCAGAATTTACAAATGACCGAAAGATTAAAAATAAATGCTTAGACCAATTGACATAATGATTAACTGTTTTGCTCAAGAGAAAATTGACCTTGACAAATTACTTCTATGGTTTGACAGTTTATCAAAATTGTATCAACGAGAAACAATTAATTGGACAAGAAATTTTTTAGAACAATCACACCCCAATGAAGAAACAATTAAAACAGGTATTGAACAGATTCCGCTGAAACCAACAATGACACCAATTGTATTATTGAAATCAAAGTCGTTAAAAATAGCATTAAACAAAATTGTTGAATTGCCGGACGCTGAATTGAAAAAAGCTTTTATTTCATTAGTTAGTATGTTTAAAGTTTCTGACAAAGAAAGAAGAGAAAAATGGTGTGAAGGAAAATGTGGACACGACTGGCATAATTTAGATGATTTGAATATTCCGCTAACAGAAAAATATTTGAAAAAAATAGAAGGACGAATAAGATGAAAAATAGAACCACTGCAGCTAACATGGGTATTGCCAATAGCAGGTCTGACGTGCATTTCATCAGCTTTAATTCTTTGGTCATCTTGCGTTCTGGCAGAAGGAATTCTTATCAGCTTTTGTTGTTAACTTCATCAATAAATTATATAATCATCGGTAGTTCCAGGCTGGACGTTCATTGAATAACCTGCCATCGGCAATACCTACCGTTGTACGTATCCATACCTCCAACAGTAATAATATTTTACTGGAAACGTGTAGACATTGATCAATTTAATAATAGAGTTTATGAAAATCTTATTACTCGTGGCAACTTTTGCTTTTATATCAAAAGGCCACTCTCAAATGCCCAGGAATTTTTTTATGTCTAAGCAATGGGACAAAGAAATATCATTGTATAAAGCTAAAGCATTTGTAATTAATGAAGTTTTGGAAACATCAAATGATGTTATTAAATTTCAAGTCAGTCCCATTTCAGCTTCCAAATCCGGGGAATTAACGACCTTGATTTATGATTGTAAACAACAAAATAAATCTGGTTTAGTAATGGTTTTTTATGGTGACTACTGGAATGATGCAGGTGTTCTGTATACAGGTTATACCTTTAAACAATTCGAGAAAGGAAAGGCCAATTTAATTTTAAAAAAATTGTCTAAAATATTGAACGATAATTATAAATTCTTAAATGAGAATAAAGATGATTTTAATGTGGTGTATGAAGAGGACGATATGACCTTTCTTATTTATAATGTTTCAATTAACTCTACTAAAATCAGGGTGTTTTGGAATGGATTAGACTCAGAATGGGATGCCAAGTCACTGTATAAGACTTTAGAATATCTTGAAAAGAAGTAAGATACACTTATATATTGGCTACGTACAACAAGCGTTTGGCAAAAGTGGGGCAGACGCAATTTAATTCGAGTATTTGCTACTATTAAGCTTTAGCGGTTTGACGGTATAAAATCCGCCAGCGGTTTTTTGCTACGCTCTTAGTTCCGCTGGCTACATTTTCTAAAGCAACAAGGTTTTTCTTATTTTTATGTGACGGCAGCCAAGCGAACGTAATTCTAATCCCCACCTTCGCCAAGCGCCGACCGTTAGCTGTTATTATAGAACAGATCCCGTAAATGAAAATGAAATTATACATATTAACATTCTTCACTACAATTTCTAGCTTGACATTACTTGGGCAAAGTAATGATACTTGGATTTCGTTTTGG
>JAFDZJ010000295.1 GCA_018266965.1 Bacteroidota bacterium | reverse complement strand
AATGAAAAACCAGTGGAAGAAACACCAGCAGCACCATCTTCAACAGACCAATTACTGATGGAGATAAGAGATGCGTTGAAAAAATAATCTTTATTACATCAAAACAAAAGCTACCTTGAAAAAACAAGGTAGTTTTTGTTTACTATTAGTTTTACTATCGTCCAAAAGTTTTGGATTTTTCAGCTATTTTTGAGTACATTACCTACAATAATGGCACAAGAAAATATTGTTTTTTTTACTTCAGATTAAACCTCATTTTATAATCCAGCACATCAAAATAAAATTCAACCTGGAAAAATGAAATTATTTCATTTGTAATCTATCGCTAACAATAGCTGTCGCTGTAGCAATTACTGCTATTGGAAAAACAACTGCCACAACGGTATTTACAAAGCTTAATTTATTTATTTTTTTAATTTCCGATTTGCTAATTTGGAATTCCTTGTTCTTATAAAATCCTATTATTTCCTCGTTATTTTCTTGTGAAAATTTGAAATGCCTGTAAGTTTGTCTATCCTTGGTTTTTACAATATAGTACTTGTTTTCTTTTAAAATTGAGTAATCTTGGTTATTTTTATTAATTTTTGTTGATACGCAAGAACTCAATAAAAACAAATAAAGAATGGATATGATTAGTTTAAATTTCATAATTTTTCTCTGTTTAGTAGTTGGAAGATTTTTATTAATTTCAAATTTATGTTATATTTTCAAATTGTTTTTTTCCGAAATTCTTAATAGTGCAATTATCAATAAGGAAACCAATATTTGAAAAAACACTATGTACCCAACACTTGCCCAACCTTCGAAGTAGATAAATAGCCCGTAAAATATAAGAAATGGAAATTGTATAATCCATGCCCACCATTTTTGGGAATACACCTTTACAGATGCCAACACAAACGAAGCACCTACCAAAGATGAAAAAAAGGAAACCTTTAACAAAAAAACAAATATTATTATGACAACATAAATCAATATTAAAATTCCAAGTATGGTAAATATCATCTGGAGCATAACTTTGTGTTTTTTTTTATGATTGTAAAACTTGAATTATTGATGAAAATCTTTCTTTTGCAATTTCAATGAAAAATAAGAGATGCTACATATAACCGTAGTGGACAACAACACTTGCAAAATAGTATCTTTTATCAATAAAAATATACCTGACAACAAGCAAAAATGCAGTATTGCAACCCAAGTATTTTTAATAATCAAAAATCCGAAATTTTTCAGAATGATTACTAAAAAACTCAGTGCAAGTATGATTACAAAACTAAAAATAAATAGAACAAACATTTATCAAAGATATGAAAAATGAATAATATTTTAGGTAAAGTTGTTTAAGTTGGCAATTTAATAAATTTATCTTATGGCTAAATTTGAAATAATTAGAGGAGTGAATTCATTGGTTATGAGGAATATACCATTTATTAAGCAAAGAGAAGCTACAGAATTATTTGGATGAGTTCCAATTTAGATACAATTGGATAACGAATAAAGGAACAATATTCAATATATTAATCAAAAGAATGATAATACAAAAACAGAATAGCAAATTTTAGAACATTTCAGATTGCGACCTAAACGCCTATATCAAAAAAAAAAAATTAATGTTGAGTTATAAAATCATTAAAATTATCTTTACCAATTTGGCTATCAAACAAAGCCGTATGCTCTGCACCCGATATTTCAACAAAATTTCTATTTTTACAATTGGTACAATCGGTTACTTTTTGTTTGAATAATGGCCAAGAATACATTTGTATTTGGGTGTCGTTTAGTCCTTGGACAAATAAAATATCTGATTTGTAATTATTTGTAAAATTCAATAAAGATCTTTGCATATAAGCATTTGCATTATTGGTAGTTGTGCCGTATTCATTTTTCAACAAGGCACAAACCGAACTATTTTGCACCTGTCCATTTTCTTCTAATTGGCATCTGTGTACCAGATTCAAAGGACCTGGAGCATTTGCTACAACCCCATTGGTTTCGTACATGGTATTGAGTCTTGTTACCAAATATCCACCTTGAGAATGTCCAGCTAAAAATATTTTTTTTGTCTTTATTCCTAATTCTTGATTGGCTTTAAATTTCAACCACAACAATGCAGCTTCGGCCTGTACGATATTATCACCAAGTAAAAAATTTTCTTGTGGATAAGCTACGGAAATTATCATTATATCTTTTCGGTTCAAGATACCTTTAAATTTTTCCAAAGTTGTACTGGCAGCATTTAAGATATTGCTATCCGACAAAACAGTCCCATGAAATACCAATAAAACATCAAATTCGTTACCCGAAGGTTTATCAATAATTACATTTAAAGAAATCCCATTATAGGAAATACTTTTAGTAATTTGATATGCTGCATTTTGAGTATTTTCAGTTATAGCTTCACTCTTACAAGATATTATTAATAAAAAAACAAGTAAATACTTCATGTTGTGGTCATTTTAAGTTATAATTATCTACTAATTTATGTCAAAGTTAATCAAAAACTAATTTGAAATAAATTGGGATTAAGTTTTGAGTTTTTACCCCAATATCTCCTGCAATTCCAACCAACGAAGCTCGTGAGATTCCAATTCCTCGGTAAGATTTTCAAGTTCTGCTGACAAATTTGCAATAATTTGGTAATCATTCTCATTGTTGAGTTGTGCTAATATTTTGTTTCTTTTTTCTTCCAACATTGGCATTTCTTTTTCTATGGTTTCTAACTCTCTTTGCTCTTTGTAAGAAAGTTTTTTCTTGCCTGGATTGTTTTTGGTTTCTGTTGTAGTTTTGGTTTCCGGTAATGATGGTGTAGTAATCGGAATTTCTTTTTTGGACAAACGGTATTCCGAGAAATTTCCGGTAAAGTTTTTTATATTTCCATCGCCTTCAAAAGCCAAAATATTCCCAACTATCCTATCCATGAAATATCTATCGTGGGAAACGATGATTACACTTCCTTGAAACTGTTGTAAGAAATTTTCCAAAACGGTAAGCGTTGGCAAATCCAAATCGTTGGTAGGCTCGTCAAATATTAAAAAATTGGGATTTTGGTACAAAACGAACATCAAGTGCAATCTTCTTTTTTCCCCACCGGAAAGTTTGGATATTGGCGAATATTGGGTAATATCATCAAACAAAAACAACCTCAAAAACTGGGAAGCAGATATTGTCTTACCATTTGCCATTGGGAAATTTTCGGATATTTCTTTTATGAAATCTATCACTCTTTCGTCTTCATTGTACACCAATCCTTTCTGCGAAAAATATCCAAATTTTATAGTTTCTCCTGTTTCTACACTACCATTGTCAGCATTTTCCAATCCCTGGATTATGTTGAGTAAAGTGGATTTTCCTGCCCCATTTTTACCAACGATTCCTATTTTTTCTCCTCGTTGAAATTGATAGGAAAAGTCTTTGAGCAAAATTTTATCTCCAAATCGTTTGTCTATATTTTTGAGTTCTAATATTTTGTTACCCAATCTTTTCATTTCAAAATCCAACGCCAAACCTTGTTTTTGTGTATTGGTTTTTGCAATTTTTTCAGTTTCGTAGAAAGCATCTATTCTACTTTTGGATTTTGTAGTCCTGGCTTTTGGCTGTCTTCGCATCCATTCCAATTCTTTCCTGTATAGGTTATTGGCTTTGTCAATACTGGAGTTCAGGTTATCTTCCCTAATCATTTTATTTTCCAAATAGGTTGCATACGCACCATTGTGGGTATAAAGTTGGAAATCTTCCATTTCCCAAATAATATCACAAACTGCATCCAAAAAATATCTGTCGTGGGTTACAAGTAGGAGCGTGATTTTTTCTTTGGACAGATAGTTTTCCAACCACTCCACCATATCAACATCCAGATGATTGGTTGGTTCGTCCATAATGAGTAAAGTATGCCTATGTTCTGCACGAGTTTCTACCAATAGTTTTGCAAGTGCCACTCTTTTCACCTCTCCTCCGGACAGTTTTCCCATCGGGATAGATAGATTGGAAATTTTCAGTTGGGACAATATCAGCTTCATTTCGTTTTCCAAATCCCAAGCTTTGTGGAGTTCCATTTCGTGGAGGGCAACTTCCATTTCTTTAGGATCATGCGAAATCAATGATTGATGATATTTTTTGAGAGCTAAAATGGGTGCAGAATCTAATGTCATAATGAAATCTTCGATACTCATTTTGGCATCAAATGTTATTTCTTGATCAAAAAGTACGATTTGTATATCTTTGTTAATGACTATTTTACCTTCATCGGCAATTTCTTTTCCGAGTAAGATTTTTAATAAAGTAGATTTTCCACTGCCATTTTTAGCAACTATTGCTATTTTGTCCCCTTCGTTGATATTAAAATTGATATTTTTGAATAACATTTTTACTCCAAAAGATTTACTCAGATTTTCTGCACTTATATAGTTCATGTACCGCTTTAATTTAGCCACAAAAATAATGAAACTAATACAAACAAATTCGGTGGCTCAACATAAAAGTTTTTTTGTAACTTTGTGTATATATAGTGAAAACAACATTGACATGGAAAGTATTACAATATATCCGAAAAGTGAAAAGCAAAAATCATTGCTTAAATCATTGTTGGAAGAAATGAAAGTTCATTTTGAAATGAGTAAAAATGATGACCAAGAATTTATGAGTGAACAAGCATTTTATGAAAAAATAGACAAATCTATACAACAAGCAGAAAAAGGACAAACTACAAAAGTTAGAAAAGAAGAGCTGAAAACTTTTTTAGGATTGTGATATGGCTTATGATTTAGATTTTACCGATGAGGCAAATGAAGACATTAATTTTCACAAAAAAGTGGGCGATAAAACAGTGTTGAAAAAAATATTTACACTATTAGAAGAATTGACAGAACACCCATACACTGGAACAGGCAAACCGGAGCAACTTAAACATTATGAAATACCGACTTGGTCGAGAAGAATAACAAGTAAACATCGTCTTGTATATAGAATAGAAGAACATAAGGTTGTTGTTTTTATCCTTTCTGCTCGTGGACATTATGACAACATTTAAAAAATATTCTTCACCAAAACGAATAGTATTGCAAGAGTTGAATGTACTACAAAACTCAACTCTGATAGCTATCGGGATACTAAAAGCTACTCCATCACCAATTTGCAACTCGTCATTTGCAATGTTATAAACCCAGCACATCAAAAAAACATTTATCCTAAATTCAAAAAAACAACCCTTTTAGGAGGCATCAACTTTCCTAAAAGGGTGTGGTAAATGTTTATTATTCCAGTACTATTGCCATAGCAAAACTTTTAGACTAATAACCTTGATTATTATACAAATCCCATTTCCCATATCATCTTATAGAGAGTGGTTGTCATTAAACAGACTAAAAACTAGTAGGTTGAATTGAAAATATTTTTTTTCTAGTTTTTATTAAAATGAGATTTCCATGCTCTGAAAGGTTTAAAAATTTAGTTTCTAATTTTTATTACCTATCAATACAACTTCTTCAACTTTTATTTCTGTTGAATACTGTTTTTTTCCTTCGGAATTTTCATAGCTTCGGTAGGTTATTTTTCCTTCCACAGCTATTTCCTTTCCTTTGGTAACATATTTCTGAAATATTTCCGCAGTTTTTCCATAGGCAACCAAGTTGTGCCATTGGGTATCTTCTACTTTTTCGCCTTTGGAATTGGTAAAGTAATCGCTGGTTGCTAGACTAACTTTGGCTAGTAATCCGTTTTCGAAATTTACAATTTCTACTTCTTTTCCTGTTCTACCGATTAGGGTAACTTTGTTTCTGAGTGACATAATGTTATAAGGTATTAATTATACAATTTAGATTTGATGCTTTTATTTGTTCTTCAAATCTCTGCTGCAAAGTTTCAACAATGCAACAAATTTATTCGGTTAATAAACAATTGTAGTCGATTATAGTCGTTTACAAACGAATATATCACTCATTATGAATTAATTATAGAATCATAACACAATAAAAAAACACCGAACAAATCGGTGTTTTTTTGTTTTTATCTAATGAAGATTATTTTTCAGTAGCTCTTTGCAATACCTCATCTACCATTCCGAATGATTTTGCTTCTTCGGAAGTCATCCAATAATCTCTATCCGAAGATTTTTCTACCCAATCATAATCTTGACCAGAGTGATGAGAAATAATATCATACAATTCTTTTTTCAATTTCAGCATTTCTCTTAAATTAATTTCCATATCACTTGCCACACCTTGTGCTCCGCCAGAAGGTTGATGTATCATAACCCTAGAATGTTTGAGGGCAGATCTTTTGCCTTTTTCTCCTGCAACCAAAAGCACAGCACCCATAGAAGCTGCCATTCCGGTACAAATAGTTGCAACATCTGGTTTTATAATTTGCATGGTATCATAGATGCCTAATCCAGCATACACACTACCTCCGGGGGAATTGATGTATATTTGAATGTCTTTAGAAGCATCCGAACTTTCCAAAAATAACAACTGAGCGGTTACGATATTAGCAACTTGATCATCTATTCCGGTTCCCAAAAAAATAATTCTATCCATCATCAATCTGGAGAAAACATCCATTTGTGCAACATTCAACCTTCTTTCTTCCATAATGTAAGGCGTAAGATTGGTAGGGTTAAATATCCCCATATATTGGTCTGTTGCCAAACCGCTGTTTCCAAGATGTTTTACAGAGAAATCTCTAAATTCTTTTTTAATATCCATTGTTTTATTATTTTATATTTTAATTAAAGTTAAATTATTTTTTTGATTTCACAAAATGTATTCCCAAATCCAATGAAGGGTCAAATTGTCATAACACCCTGTACAATTGCTCATCAATTTTTCGTTTTAATTGGTTGAGAGAGATAATCTTTGTATAAACCTCATCTTTATTTTCCAAAGATTGTAGTGAAGATTTCATATCATCGATTAATTTTAGTATGTATTCTCTTTTATGTCGCATAATAACATCATTGATAATCTTGGAAAGCAACTGTTCTTCTGTTTTGAAAACAATATTAAATTGTTCCCAATTGCTGGTTTGGTAAGGTTCTATAAGTGCATCTGCGACTTTTGTACTTATCTCTTCATCCATCAAAGTTGCAAAAAACTCTCCTGACCTCAACGAGTTTTCTTGGATACCAATTTCTATTTCGTGTACAATTTTTTTGTTGAGAGGGGTTTGCAATTCATAATTGTCTTCCAAAAGATGGTTGATAATAATTTCTATCACAGAAATTTCATATTCATTGTTTTCCGCATCTATTCCTTTTATAATTCTATCACCGTATTTCAACATCAATTCCACCAGTTTTTCTTCCAATAACAACATTGGGTTGATGGTTGGTAGTTGGTCATCAACAATTTCTAATTTCGGAGCAATTTCCAATTTATTTTTTGGAACATTCTGCAGTACAATTTGATTTTGTACACCCAACTCGTTAAAAAGACTTTGTTGGCTGAGGCTAAATTTGTTGGAAACCTCTTGCAGATACACTTCTTGTTTTAATGAATTGCTGACAAATGCTATCGATCGGACAATATCCCTAATTGCTTCAGCTTTTTTTATGGGGTCATTGTCTGCTTCTTTCAATAAAACTTCTGCCTTGAAATCTATAAAATCTTTGGCTTCTTTTTTTATAAAATCATCAACAAAATCCCTAGGATGTGCCTTGGCAAAAGAGTCTGGATCATGTCCATCTGGAAAGAGAAGCACACGGATATTCATCCCTTGTTGTAGGAGCAAATCTATACTCCTGAAACTAGCTTTTATACCAGCTGTATCTCCATCAAACAAAATAGTTACATTTTCCGTGAGCCTCTTTATGAGTTTGATTTGTTCCACTGTGAGGGCTGTTCCAGAACTGGCAACTACATTTTCTATTCCAGCCTGATGCAAAGAAACCACATCCATATATCCTTCTACCAACAAACAAAGATTTTCTTTTGCAACAGATTGTTTGCTTTGGTTGAGTCCATACAACACATTGGATTTGTGATAAATTTCAGTTTCCGGTGAGTTGAGATATTTGGCTGTTTTGATATTAGACTTCAAAATCCTCGCACCAAAACCTATTATTCTTCCGGAAAAACTTTGGATAGGAAAAATAATCCTTTCACGAAAACGATCGATTCCAGAAGGTGTATTTTCAGGGAAAATAGAGAGTCCGGAATTTTCCAATATTTCCTTGGAATAACCTTTTTCCAAAGCATATTGGGTAAAGGCATTTTTCAACTCCGGAGAATATCCCAACTGAAATTTTTTGATTACTACTTCGGACAATTGTCTTTCTTTATAATAAGACAATCCTATCTGTTTCCCTTCTTGGGTTTCCCAAAGACTATTTTGAAAGAAATCGTTGGCAACCTCATGTATTTTATAGAGTAAATCTTTATTGGATTGTGATTTTTTTTCTTCTTCAGTAAGCTCTCTTTTGTCCTCCTCTATTTCTATACTGTATTTTTTTGCAGCATATCTCAATGCTTCTGGATAGGTAAAACCTTCTAACTCCATCAAAAAAGAAATTGCATTCCCCCCTTTTCCTGTTGAGAAATCTTTCCAAATTTGTTTACTAGGAGAAACTACAAAGCTAGGAGTTTTCTCATCTCGAAAAGGGCTTAACCCTTTTAAGTTCGCTCCTGCCCTTTTTAGCTGTACAAATTCACCAATAATTTCTTCCACCCGAATGGTTGAAAATATTTTATCGATAGTAGCAGGTGTAATCATGGAGGTAAAAATACAAATTAAAATAGTTAGAATACAAAAAATCCGGAAAAATCCGGATTTAAGTTGATGTTATTTTTGATATTTTAAAATGGTAAGAAAAACGATATTACCAAATTTCAAACTGTATTTTCAAAATTAATATTACAAAAAAATTGAAATTATTATTTTATTTTAACCAATTCTACATCAAAAATCAGCCAAGCATTTGGCGGGATTACTCCTCCTGCTCCTCTAGCTCCGTAACCCATTTCTGCCGGAATCAAAAGTGTAGCAGTCTCTCCTTCTTTCAATAGCATTATTCCTTCGTCCCAACCTTTGATTACATGTCCCATTCCGATAGGGATTTCTATTGGTTCTCCTCTTTTGAAAGAGTTATCGAACTCACTACCATCTATCAATTTCCCTGCATAATGTACCGCTACTGTTTCTCCTTTTTTTGGTGATTTGCCTTCGGTAGTTTTGGTAATTTTATAATATAGACCGGAGTCGGTCTTTGTCATACCAGCTTTCATTTCGTCCACCAACTGCATTTGCTTGGCAGCAAATTCCTCTTCTTTTTTCTTTTTTTCTTCGGCTTCTTTGGCTAGATATACTTGGTTATTTTCTTTTATCTTTCCTTTACCTTCGGCAAATATTTTGGCTGGATCATAATTTTTGTATTCGTCGCCTTTGGAGAAAATAGAAACTTTTTCTAGTACAACATCGGTTTTTGGCTTGTCTTGGGCACCGGTTTCTACATTGGCAATTACATCTACCAAATCTTTACCTACTACAACTTCTCCAAAAATGGTATGTTTGCCATCCAACCAAGGAGTTGCTACTTCGGTTATGAAAAATTGTGAGCCATTGGTATTTGGACCGGAATTAGCCATAGACAAAATTCCTTTTCCCGTGTGTTGAAGATTGTTTTTTTCGTCATCGAATTTGTATCCTGGATCTCCCATTCCTGTTCCTTTGGGATCACCACCTTGAATCATGAAATTTTTGATAATTCTATGAAAAATTGTTCCGTCATAGAAAGGTTGTCCTTTTGGTTTGGCGGTATTTTCTATTTTCCCTTCTGCCAAACCTGCAAAATTGGCAACAGTAACTGGAGAGTTTTTGTCTTCTAATTTCACAATCATATTCCCTTTGGAAGTTTGCAAATTAGCATATAGACCATTGGATAGTCCATCGTAGATTTCTTTGTTTACATTCATTTTTTTATATATTGAGGTACAACTAAGTAGCGATAGTCCTGCTACTGCTATTAATAATTTGTTTTTAAATTTCATTTTTAATAGTGCAAAATTTGGAATTGCAATAATACGGAAATTCAATAATTAAAAAAAACCAAGTTCTAATAATTCGGAACTTGGCTTTTTATATTATAGAAGATGTTAAATGATGAAAAACTCCTCTGGAATAGATTGATTTTTTTATTGGAATAACCGTTTAAAAAAAACAATTAAAATTGTTTTTCAACTAAAACTCTCCAACCAAATGGGTCTTCTGTTTTGTTATTTTGTATATTGACCAACTCTTCTTGTAGTGTAAGAGCAAAACTTTCTTCTTTTGGCAAAACAGGAAGTTCCAATCGCTCTCCTTTGTATCCTAACGCTTTGAAAGCACTGGTAACAACCGCTGTACCAACACCCCAAGCTTCTTTTAGGCTACCGTCTTTATGAGCATTGATGACCATTTCCACAGCAACAGGCTCTACTTTCACCTCTATACCTTTGTGTTTAGCAAGTGTGATAAAACTATCTCTGGTTACTCCGTCCAATATTTTTTCTGAAGTAGGAGGCGTGTAGATAGTATCATTAATCCTTACAAAAACATTCATAGTACCACTTTCCTCAAAATATTGATGAGTAGCATCATCTGTCCAAATAATTTGTTCGTAACCTTCCTCGTTTGCCAATTGAGTCGGATAGAAGGACGCTGCGTAATTTCCGGCAGCTTTTGCGGAACCTACTCCACCGTTTGCAGCTCTGGAATAATGGTCGGAAATTTTCACAGAAACTGGTTCGGAATAATAATTTTTGGCAGGTGTAGCAACTATTGCGAACATATATTTGGTAGCAATTCTAGCTTTCAGAGCTTCTTCTGTTGCGAATACCAAAGGACGGATATACAAAGAATTTCCTATCCCTGTTGGCACCCAATCTCTATCGATATCTATCAGTGCTTTTAGTCCACCAATAAATGCTTCTTCTGGAATTTCTGGTATGGCTAATCTCTTGGCAGATTTATTAATTCTTTCAAAATTTTTCTGTATTCTGAATAAAAAAACTTCTCCTGCTTCGTCTTTATAAGCTTTCATACCTTCAAAACAAGCTTGTCCATAATTGACACCCATCATTGCAGGTGTAAAAGGTAATGGTCCGTAAGGCATCAGTTTTGGTTCTCCCCATTTTCCATTGTCGTATTCGCAAATAATCATGTGGTCTATAAATGCACAACCAAATGTGAAATCTTTTGGATTGAAAGAAGAAATTCTTGGGTTTGTAGTTTTTTGAATTATCATTTTGTAAATTTTAAATGGTATAGAACAAATTTAACATAATTTTTTTATAATCAAAATTTTCGTGTAATTTTGAAAAAAAAAGTCTTGGAAAGAGAAATAAAAACAACAAAAGACGGTAGCAAAACACTGTACATCAAATCATTAGATGAAAGCTATCATTCTGTACATGGTGCATTTCAAGAAGCGGAACATGTATTTATCAAAAACGGAATAAATATCATTAATAAAAATGAAATTAATATTTTAGAACTAGGTTTCGGAACAGGTTTGAATGTTTTGGTTACTATTAATGAATATTTAAAAACTAACAAATATCATGTTATAAATTATTTTTCTTTGGAAAAATATCCCATAAGTGATACCGAAAGTTCAAATTTGGAGTACGCTTCACTTTTTTCGGAGCAAAATTTATCCGAAATTGAACAAAAAATACATTCTGTACCGTGGGAAAATCTTGTTGAAATTGTACCAAATTTTTATTTAAAGAAAATAAAATGTGATTTTTTTGATATTCTAAATTTAGAACTACCACCAATTGATTTGGTATATTTTGATTGTTTCGGTGCAAGAGTTCAACCAGACTTATGGGAAAAACCTTTGTTGGAGATGGTATGTAACAAAATGAGCAACAATGGTCTGTTTACAACTTATTCGTCCAAAGGTTCGGTAAGAAGAATTTTAGAAGAATTGGATATGAAGGTGGAAAAAAAACCTGGCCCTCCCGGAAAGAGAGAAATGATAAACGCTTGGAAAACGAACAATTTTTCTTAATTAAAAATCCACCAAAAAATTATTCTTGGTGGATTATTTTTAAGTTTAGTCTTTGTAAACCTATCTGTTTTATAGAATTTACATTTTCAAGACTCTAACATCTATTCTTCTATTTTTGGCTTTACATTCCGGAGTATCGTTTTCAGGACAAACCGGATATTGAGAGCCATATCCTTCAGCTTCTATCCTGTTGGATTGTATCCCGAGCGACTCCAATTTTGCTTTGGCAGTTTTCGCTCTTTCATTGGAGAGTTTTATATTTCCTTCTTCCGAACCAGTATTATCGGTATAGCCTCCTAATTTTATTTGTAAATCTGGAAACTCATTCATGATTAGGGCAAGATTTTCTAATTGTTGGGTAGAGCTTGGTTTCAATGTTTCTTTGCCACTTTCGAAATACAAATTTTCAATAGTAAACCATTTTTCTTTATTCAATACTGCTGGACTTTGGTTCAAAACGCCATTGTAAAGCATTAAAATCTGACTATTTTTTCCTAAATCCAATTGTTTACCATCTTTTAGTTTTATATGTCCAATTTCTCCAGTTTCATACACAAAATCTCCATCTTTGTTTAGGCTACCCTCTACTATTGGTTTTGCAGTAGCTATCATATCAGCAACATCATCTGCAACAGCTGTCGCAACAAGTACATCATTAGTAGCAACCGATTTCAATTGTAAGGATTTTAGTTTTTCCTCTCTGTTATGTTCAATTTTGTCTTTATGCAAAGTTGCCAATGTTGGGGCGATAACCAAAGACACAATCGACATTAATTTAATTAAAATATTCATAGATGGACCAGAAGTATCCTTGAAAGGATCACCTACAGTATCTCCTGTTACCGATGCTTTGTGAGGGTCGGAACCTTTGTAGTAAGTTTGTCCGTTGATGTCCACACCTTTTTCAAAAGATTTTTTTGCATTATCCCAAGCACCTCCTGCATTGTTTTGAAACATTCCCATAAGCACTCCTGCAACAGTTGCTCCTGCTAGAAATCCACCCAAAACTTCGGGACCGAAAATAAATCCAATTATCAAAGGAGAGATAATGGCGATAGCTCCGGGAAGCATCATTTTCCTAATAGAAGCGTCGGTAGAGATAGCAACACATTTGTCGTATTCTGGTTTTCCAGTACCTTCTAATATCCCTGGTATTTCTCGGAATTGTCTTCTAACTTCTTCTACCATTGCCATTGCTGCTTGTCCTACCGCTGTAATAGCCAATGATGAGAAAATAAAAGGAATCATGGCACCTACAAATAATCCTGCTAATACATCGGCTCTGTAAATATCAATTCCATCAATACCAGCAATTCCAACAAAAGCCGCAAACAATGCCAATGCAGTAAGAGCTGCGGAAGCAATTGCAAATCCTTTTCCCGTAGCAGCGGTAGTATTTCCTACGGCATCTAAAATGTCTGTTTTTTCTCGTACTTCTTTTGGCAATTCGCTCATTTCGGCAATTCCACCAGCATTATCTGCAATAGGTCCAAAAGCATCTATGGCTAATTGCATAGCAGTTGTAGCCATCATTCCGGCTGCAGCAATAGCAACTCCATAAAGTCCTGCACAAATATAAGAACCAAAAATACCTCCTGCCAATACTAAAATTGGCAAAAATGTAGATTCCATACCTACAGATAATCCTCCAATAATATTAGTAGCGTGTCCCGTAGAAGATTGTTTCACAATACTTGCAACAGGTCTTTTTCCCATGGCTGTATAAAATTCGGTAATAATACTCATAAGCGTTCCTACCAAAAGACCTACCATTATAGCTCCGAAAACTCCTGTATTTGTAAATTCGTGTCCACGAAGAGTCATTTTTGCCGGGAGAAGATAATTTACCAAAAAATAAGAAGATATGGCGGTTATCACAATACTTCCCCAGTTACCTAGGTTAAGAGCATTTTGTACTTTGGTAGTATCCAAAGGAGTATTTTCGGAAATTTTCACAAAAAAAGTTCCAATAATTGAAAAAATAATTCCTAAACCAGCAATTAGCATTGGTAACAAGATGGGTGCAAAACCACCAAAATTATCTACTGATAGTGTTTCTCTTCCCAATACCATGGTTGCCAAAACAGTTGCAACATAGGAACCGAACAAATCTGCACCCATACCAGCAACATCTCCAACATTATCTCCAACATTATCTGCAATTGTTGCAGGATTTCTAGGGTCATCTTCCGGAATTCCTGCCTCTACTTTTCCTACCAAATCGGCACCTACATCGGCAGCTTTGGTATAGATACCTCCACCAACTCTTGCAAAAAGAGCAATAGACTCTGCTCCCAAAGAAAATCCAGTTAGGATTTCAATAGTTTGCATCATTCCTTTGGAATCTACAGTTGCATCGGGGGCGAAAATTTGTTTAATGATTAAAAATAATGCACCTAAACCCAAAACCGCTAATCCAGCAACACCCATTCCCATAACAGAGCCTCCTGTAAAAGAAACTTTTAGGGCTTTGGCCAATGATGTTTTGGCTGCTTCGGCAGTTCGTACATTGGCTTTTGTGGCAATTTTCATACCTATAAATCCTGCCAAAGCCGAAAAAACTGCACCTACAACAAAGGCTATCCCAATACTCCAATGCGAGTCTTGATTGGACATACCCATAAAAGCAAGTAACACCGCTACAATTATAACAAAATACGATAGTATTTTGTATTCAGCTTTCAGAAAAGCCATTGCACCATTGGCAATATGACCGGAAATCTCTTTCATTTTGTCGTTTCCTTCGGGCTGTTTGCTTACCCAGTTACTTTGTAAAAAAGTGTATAGCAATGCTACAATCCCAAAAATGGGAATCAATAAGAATAAATTCATAGTTTAATATTTTATATTTGATTGTTATTAAACCCTAAAAATAATAAATAATTTAACACAAAAAATAAAAACATGATAAAAATTAGTTAAATATTATCAATAATTGAAAATTCAAAAATTCAAAACAAAAAAAACAGTAAGCAAAGCCTACTGTTCATGGTATTTTTGATGGTTTATAACAAATGTTTAACCTCCGAATTTGTTAGCATAATCTTCTTGAGAAGCTAGGATAACTTTTTTGGCATGTTCTGCTCCATATATATTGTCTATTCTACATTTGGCAGGTTCGTTTGGTAGATTTTTATAAGTAAGGAAATAGTGCATCAATCTATTGACTTCTGCTTCTGGCAATTCGCTAATGTCTCTAAAATGTCCAAAAGCGTGATCACCAACCATTACCGAAACTATTTTGTCATCAGCCTCGCCTTTGTCTATCATTTTGAATCCTCCGATAGGTATTGCATCCATCATCAATCCTCCGGAATGAATATTGTGGGAGCTAAGTACGAGAATATCCAATGGATCATTGTCGCCCATTTCTACATCTACCGAGCCGGACTCTATGGCTAATTTTTTCACTTCGTCGTGGCAATAAGTTCTAGGGATAAAACCATACAAAGCTGGGATAATATTGGAAAATTTTTGAGGTCTATCTACTTTCAGATAACCCGTTACTTTGTCAATTTCGTATTTTATGGTGTCTGCAGGCACAATCTCTACAAATACATTTACTACTTCCGGAGCTTGTTCTCCAGCAGAAATACCATGCCAAGGGTGTGCTTTGAAATTTGGAATCATTTTTTTTAAAGGTTAAAATTTAATATTAAAAGTTCTTTTTTTATCTCTTCGATAGTCTGGTTGATGAAATCGCCTTCGTTGTTGCAGTTCATCAAAAAGACTGTTTTATAGTCGTCTAAATTTGCATTACTCCCCAATCCTTCATAGGTGGAATGTAGCAGACTAATAATTTTATTTTTAGCAGCAATAATATTTTGCCAATTGACGGAAGATATATACAATTGTTGGGTAGAATTGTAATCAAATTCTTCTTGTATGCCTTTTTCTGTAAGAAAGACAAACTCATGAATTGCTAGATTTTTATCAAATTTCGCAACAAGGTTGGAAGGTTTTATTCTTTCCAAAAAGAGGGTCATTCTTTCAAAAGCATGAATTCTCGACGATTGCCCTGCAACTAATCCTGCAGTTTTCAGTTCTTTTTCTTTGGCATTGATGTAGTAATGTACAAATTGTCTTAACAATACCAAAAAAGGTACTGCCACAAACAATGCAAAAGCATAAGGAATATATGGTACTAGGCTATTGATATTCATTTTGGGAGTGCAAAAATAGTAAAAAAATACTAGCTTTTTTGAATTATCAGAAATCTTATCGGAAAATTCACTAGTTATTTTGACGCATCAACATATTTCAAGAAAAATTCCTTTACTTTTTGTTCGCTGTAGCTATTTCCTTTTTCGAGTACCGAACTATCTTGGGTATGTATCATTTCGCCTTTCTTATTTAAAATGATAAAAACAGGATAACCATATTTTTCTCCTGGATTTCCGTATTTTTCAAAAAGCTGAGTGTTTTTGTTTTCAGGCGACCAATTGAGATGATAGTATAGGAATTTTCTATCCACCAATTCTTTCAACTCTGGGGTATCTTGCACAAACTGATTGAACCTAAGACACCAAATACACCAATTACCTCCTGCTTGTATGATGATATTTTTATTTTCTTTTGTAGCTTTTTCTACCAATAAATTAATTTTTTCTTCTGCATTTTCTTCCGGATGGTAAGGTTTTATCAATCGGGATTTTTCTAATTCCAGTGCTTTCTTTTTATCGGAAACCGATTGTTCGGTTTTTTTAGTCTCATTTGTTTTTTTTGAAGTATTTTTTTGTTGAGCAAGCGTTGTCATACTCAAAAGAGCAATCCCTAGAATATTTAGTTTGATTAGGTGTTTTTTCATTACCAAAAATTTAAAATTATTGAGCCAAAAATACAATTAATTTTGGATTGGGAATGTACAGAATGGGAAAAGTATTATCTAGCAATATTTACATTGACTATAAAAATCGATTACTAATTATAAGTATTAGTACAAAGTTTGGAAAAATAGAATCTGAAAAAACAAAAGGATTTTTAGTCATTATTTGGAAAGCGATTTTCCCGAAGTAGTGTATTGGCAAATTTTATAATTGCGTAACCAAACCACACACCAGCACATATACCAAAAGCAACAGGATTAACCAAAGACACCAGCAGACTAATGACACATATCCAACCCAAAGGAGTAATTGTTGACTTTTTATTCATGATGAGTATTTTAACAAAAGTAAGCAATATCCAATAAAAATACAACTCGTTTTGAACAAAAAAAATAAATATCAGAAGTACAAATAATTAGTGAATTGTAGTTTTATTATCTAAATTTGCAATTGCGTATGAAAATTCTACTTCAGATTATTTTGCTTATTTCCAAATTGCCCATGAGAATACATTATGTTTTCTCGGACTTTCTTTTTATTGTTAATTATTATTTGGTAGGATATAGGAAAAAAGTGGTCATGAATAATCTTAAAAATTCTTTCCCCAACAAATCGAATCAAGAATTGGAAGTGATTTGCAAAGAATTTTACAAAAATTTTTCCGATTACATTGTGGAAACTGTAAAATCTTTTACCATTTCATCAAAAGAATTAAGGGTACGAGTACAACACATAAACCAAGATGTTTTTTCGGAAGCTAAAAAAGAAGGGAAAAATGTAATAATGCTTGCCGGACATGTTTTCAATTGGGAATGGTACAATGCTCTAGCAACTATTCTGCCCCAAAAAAACACTTTTGCTGTTTATAGAAAAGTAAATAATTCCTTTTGGGAAAACCAAATAAAAAAAATTAGAGGAAATTATGGAAACACCGCCATAGAAGCCAATGAGGTACTGATGCACATTTTCAGAAATCCTAATGATGGTAATTCTGCTTATATGTTTGTTGCCGACGCAAGTCCTCATGTCAATATGGTAGATTATGGAGTATCGTTTCTTAACCAAAAAACTCCGGCTTTTATAGGCTACGACAAATTAGCTACTAGGAAAGATTTTCATTTCATCTATTGCGATATGAAAAAGGTAAAAAGAGGTTTTTACCAAGTTAATTATTATAGGATTTTGCCAGATGAATTGAAATTTAAAGAATACGAAGTTGTAAACAAATTTCATGAACTTTTGGAAAAAACAATACAAAAACACCCGGACAATTACCTTTGGAGTCATAGAAAATGGAAATACCAACATGCTATCAAAAAAATGGATAATAAATAAATGAGGTAATGGAAGTAGCGATAGTAATCCTAAATTGGAATGGTAAAAATTGGTTAGAAAAATTTTTATCATCGGTAGTAGAAAATTCCAAAGAAGCAAAAGTTTTTGTAATCGACAATGCTTCTACTGACAACAGTATTGACTATTTGAAAAATAATTTTCCGGAAGTAGAAATTATTATTAATGATAAAAATTACGGTTTTGCTGGTGGATACAACGAAGGGTTAAAGAAAATAAAGGCGGAGGTATATTGCCTTCTAAATTCCGATGTAGAAGTAACCCCAAATTGGATCAGCCCCATCATTAATTTATTTAAAAAAAATCCCGAAATAGCAGCGATACAACCCAAAATAAAATCTTACAACCAAAAAGAATATTTTGAATTTGCAGGTGCAGCAGGTGGTTTGATTGATAATTTGGGCTACCCCTATTGCAGAGGTAGGATTTTTGACGAGGTGGAAAAGGATACCGGACAATATGATGATGAAAAAGAAATTTTTTGGGCTTCGGGTTGTTCATTATTTATACGGTCAGAAGATTTTTGGAAACAAAATGGCTTTGATGAGAGATTTTTTGCCCACCAAGAAGAAATTGATCTTTGTTGGAGATTAATCAATTCCGGTAGAAAAATATTTTACACTTCTCAATCGGTTGTCTATCATGTAGGAGGAGGAACTCTGAACAAACAAAGTACCCAAAAAACTTTTCTCAATTTCAGAAATAACCTAACTATGTTACTCAAGAATTTGCCGTTATCCAAAGTTTTTTTTGTAATTTTTATCAGATTGTGTTTAGATGGTATTGCGGGACTTTTATTTTGGAAACAGTTAGGTTTTGCACATCTTTGGGCGGTAGTAAGAGCTCATTTTTCTTTTTATATTCAATCGATAGGCACTTGGAAATTGAGGCAAAAAAAAACAATAAAACAATATTATCACACTCGATATATTATTATTAGTCACTTTATCTTAAAACAAAAAAAATATGATTAATTTTTGTGCCATCGATTTCGAGACTGCTACCAATGAAAGAAATTCGGCTTGTGAAGTTGGCTTATGTATGGTGGAAAACAACAAAATTGTAAGTACAAAATCATGGCTAATTCGACCACCAAGTTTTCCGCATTTCAATAGACACAATATTGCTGTACATGGCATCTACCCGAGTGATGTTGCCAACTCTCCCACTTTTGCAGACATTTGGCAAGAATTACATCAAATTATTGGAAATAAAATGCTTGTTGCCCACAATGCAAGTTTTGATGCGGGAGTATTACGAGGTTGTTTGGAATATTACAACATTCCGAAGCCGGAATTACAATATGTTTGCTCTGTACAAATTGCAAGAAAATCTTGGTTAGGATTGCCAAGTTACTCTTTGGGAAATTTGGCAAGACAGCATGAAATATCATTTAACCATCACAGAGCAGGAGATGATGCAGAGGTATGTGCCAAAATTTCATTGTTGGCTTTCCAAGAACTTATGATCGGTAGAGATGAAGATGTACAAATGAAATTGAAAAGTAATTTGAAAATTTTGTAAAAGAAATTGCACTTGCTATTGAATCTGCCGACCTACATTTGCAAATCTTGCAGACTAATTTATCAAAAATATTTTGTAAATTTGAGAGAAAAAAAAAATCATGAAAAAATGAAAACAGCTTTGCAAATAGATTTAACTTTTGACCAAATATTATCAATAATACGCCAACTTCCTAAACAGCAAAAAATAAAACTCACAAAAGAATTGGAAAAAGAAGCCATTGATAGTAAACTATCTCGTTTATTAAAAACATTTAGGACAAAAGAGCTCGACCTGAAAACAATAGCAAATGAGGTTGAAACGGTAAGACAAGAAATTTATGACAAACAAAAGCGTTAAAGTAATTTTCGACACTAATGTTTGGATTAGCTTTCTAATTGGAAAACGATTGGCTAAAATAAGGCAGTATATTTCAGACGGAAGTATAGTAATTGTTATTTCAGAACAGTTGCTTACTGAAATTAAAACAGTAACAAGTAGGGAAAAACTGAAAAAATATTTCCCGAAAGAAACTGTAAATGAATTAATTGAATTATTAGAAACCATTGCTATAAAAATTGAAAGTAAGCCAACACATTTCATTAACAGAGATCCAAAAGATAATTTCCTATTAGACTTAATAGATTTTTCTAAAGCTGATTTTTTAGTAACTGGCGACAAAGATTTACTAGAACACAATCCTTTTATAACAGCACAAATATTAACACCTATCGAATTTGAACATCAACTTGAAATTAGCCAGAACCGCTAACAAGCAGTTTTGCAAGAGCAGAGATGAAGATGTACAAATGAAATTGAAAAGTAATTTGAAAATTTTGTAAAAGAAATTGCACTTGCTATTGAATCTACCTAGAATAAAAAATTCAATAAAAATTTGGTAATTCAATAAAAAATATTAATTTTGCCGACTGTTATTCAACCTCTGACGAAAGCCGTGAATGTTGCTTAGCTTCAACATTTTTATATTTATAAAAAATGGATTTATTAAAGTATGTACAAGATAAGTACATTGCAAAAAAAGAATTCCCAGCATTCAAAGCTGGAGACACTATCACAGTGTATTATGAAATTAGTGAGGGTAACAAAACTAGAACTCAGTTTTTCAAAGGAACTGTTATTCAGTTGAGAGGTACTGGTGCTACTAAAACATTTACTATCAGAAAAATGAGTGGAGATGTTGGTGTAGAAAGAGTATTCCCGATTAACTTACCTGCACTACAAAAAATTGAAGTGGATAGAAGAGGTAAAGTTAGAAGAGCAAGAATCTACTACTTTAGAGCTCTTAGAGGTAAAAAAGCAAGAATTAAAGATGTACCTTACAAAAAGTAAATCTTTTAATTATCATAAAAAACCGACAATTATTTGTCGGTTTTTTTTATTTTATATGAAATGTGTCTATCGAATATTTTAGACAATCTCACTTGTTAGTGATCTGGAAATCAACTTATTGTGCATTGGTTTCAAAACATCCATACTTCCGGTCTTTACGGTTGCTTTTCCTTTATAATGAATCAATATGGTGCATTGTTCTGCTTGTTCCATCGTATGATTACAAATTTCCATAAGACAATCGATAACGAAATCGAAGGTATGGATATCGTCATTATGAACTATGAGTTTATAGACATCGTCTATATTTTCCAAGACTAGGACATCTTCTTCATATTTCCTTTTGGGGTTGTCGTACAAATTGGGATTTTCAATCATTATTAAACTTCAATATATGCAAATTATTTTTCTGACAAATCATCTGCAATGTTATCCAAAAAACTTTGTGGATTATAGGATAGTTCCACCATCAATACGCTTTTATTCTGCATTTTCATAATTTTGAAATGATAATCTTCAAAATCGAATTCTTGCTTTTCTTCTGGAATATCTCCCAACTGGTGCATTATAAATCCTGACAATGTATTGTAATCTCCTTCCTCGGAAAGTGGCAATTTTTGTGGTAAATGTTCATTGATTTCATCTAAAGGTTGTGTCGATTTTATCCAAAAAACATTTTCCGAAATTTTTTCTACCATTTTTTCCTCCTCATCTTCTTCATCTTGTATTTCTCCTACCAATTCTTCTAGTATATCTTCTAGGGTAATAATTCCTTCGGTACCTCCAAATTCGTCTATTACAATAGCCAAATGTTGTTTTTTCTGTTGAAAAACTTTTAGCAAATCCGATATTTTCTTACTTCCAACAACAAAAAATGGCTCACGGATATAATCTTTGAAATTAAATTTTTCTAAATCTTGCTGGTGTTTCACAAAGGCTCGAATTATTTCTTTGGTATAAAAAACTCCAATTACATTATCTATCGAATCTTCATATACCGGAAGTCTAGAATAACCACTTTCCAATATTTTGTTCAGTATGTTAATTTTTTCGTCCGTTATGTCAATCGAAAGAATATTTTGTCTGGGAACCATAATTTGCTTTGCAGAATGGTCTGTAAAATCGAAAGCGTTTTTTATGATTTCATAGTTTTCTTCTTCTATCTCTCCGGAATCGGCACTTTGTTTTACCAATAATTGCAACTCCTCGGAAGAGTGAATATCTTGTTCGGAAGCCGGGTGGATTTTTATTAACCTAAGAAACGCATTGGAAATCACATTCATAGTCCAAATAAACGGTTTGAAAATATTGGTAAAAATCCTTAATGGATACGAAATAAACAAGGCTGTAGATTCGGATTTTCTGATGGCGATAGATTTCGGGACCAATTCGCCAAATACAATATGCATAATAGTAATGAGTAGAAAACTACACACCATAGAAATGGTTGTAATAGTACCCACTGAAAAACTAAATCCTATAGAACTAAAAAGTGTGGTAAAAACATGCTCCAAAGCACTTTCTCCTACCCAACCTAATGCTAATGAGGCAAGTGTAATACCCAACTGTGTGGCAGAAAGATAGGCATCTAAATGTTTTAGAATGTGTTCGGTTTGTTTCGCCATATTATTTCCATCGGCAGCTTTCAGCTGTATTTGGGAATAACGAACTTTTACAATAGAAAACTCTGCGGCAACGAAAAAACCATTGAGTAATACGAGAAAAATAGCAATAAAAATCTTGACTAAACTGTCGGGGTCCATGTATTTTTGTTATGATGGTACAAATATATAGATATTTTTTTAAATGAAATTT
>JAFDZJ010000294.1 GCA_018266965.1 Bacteroidota bacterium | reverse complement strand
TTGTTACCATAAAATAAAAATGATAATGATGATAGATTTATCAAATGAAAATATTAATGGAAATACTAATTAAAATTTGTAATTTTATAGTCTAATTTTAAAAAATAAATTCAAAAAAAATGGCAAATATTCAATTTCATGGTGGCGATGTACACACCAATGGTCAACTTCCGGAACTAGGTAGCAAACTTGCAGATTTCCAATTAGTCAATCAAAAATTGGAAACAAAATCATTATCCGATTATTCTGGTAAGAAAATGGTTCTTAATATTTTCCCGAGTATTGATACTGGAGTTTGTGCAACTTCTGCAAGAAAATTCAACGAGGAAGCAGCAAACCTTGACAATACAGTTGTGCTAAACATCTCCAAAGATCTTCCATTTGCATTGGGCAGATTTTGTGCAGCAGAAGGTATCAACAATGTTGAGTCATTATCAGATTTCAGAAGTGATTTCGGTAAAAATATGGGTGTAGAACTTACAGACTCTCCGCTACAAGGACTTTTGAGTAGAGCAGTTGTAGTAACTGACGAAAGTGGCAACATCATCTATACCGAGCAAGTTCCGGAAATAGCACAGGAACCAAATTATGATGCAGCTTTGGAAGCATTAAAATAAATTTCAAAACAAATAATACCAATGGCGATTGCACTCTTCAATCGCCATTTATTTTTCCACAAAAATCATCCTATCATTACCGGAAATGTCTTTGTACAACATACTATATTTAAAATTTTGAAAAAGACACAAAGTTTCTTGTCCTAATTTCTGATTAATTTCTAAAAAAATCATTCCATTCTCATTCAGACATTCCAACGCATCTATTGCTATTTTTCTATAAAAAATTAGTGAGTCATTGGTTGGTGAAAACAGAGCTATATTGGGTTCAAAATCTTGTACAGTAATTGCTATTTCTTTTTTTTCGTTTATACCAATATAAGGAGGATTAGAAAAAATAACATCCCAATTTCCACCCAATTCTTCTTGCAGATAGTTCATCTGAAAAAAATGAATTTCTACTTGGTGGTAGTTAGCATTTTTCTTTGCAATTTCTATGGCTTTTTCCGAAACATCCAAGGCAAATACTTCTGCATTTGGAAAAAATTTCTTGACAACAATAGGGATAATACCGCTTCCAGTTCCTATGTCCAAAATTTTTAACTTGTCGTTTTTAGAATATTTTTTTAACATTTTTTCGAATGCTAATTCTATAAGCTCTTCAGTTTCTGGGCGTGGTATCAACACATTTTCATCAACCAAAAAAGAAAGTCCAAAAAATTCTGTTTCACCCAAAATCTGTTGGTAGGGTTTTCCTGTTTTCAATTCATTGATTATAAATTCAAAATTATCAAACTCTATTTCAGATACTTTTTCATTCCGTTGCAATCTTTGTTGTAAAGGAGGAATATCCAGAATTTTCTCTATGAAAATAAAACTCAACAAATCACAATCGTCTTGGGAATATCTTTCCCGCAGTTCCATTCTGAATTTATCTTTAAGGTTTTCTAAAGTCATCATCTTACAAAAACCAATTTTTGAGAGGTGGATTTTTCTTCATCTATTCTATAACCTTCATAGTTGAATGCTTTTACATCATTCAAAGTTTTTGCATTGGTTTCCGCACAATACTTTACCACCAATCCTCTTGCATGTTTGGTATAGACAACAACAGTTTTGGGAGTTCCGGATTTCAGTTCATAAAAATCGAAATCTATGATGGTAGCATTAATATTTTTTTTGTCCAAAACTTTGAAATATTCGTTACTTGCCAAGTTAAGAAGAATGTCTTTTGAGGAAAATTCTGAATTGAGTTGTGCTGTTACCTTTTCACGCCAAAAACCATACAAATCCTTGTAGGTAGAAAAATGATATTTCCTACCCATTTCCAATCGATAAAGCATGATAGAATCCGAAGGTTTTAGCAATCCATACAATCCGGATAGTATCCTATAATGCTTTTGTAGATAATTTATTGAGCTTTTGTCTAATGATTGTGCATCTAGCCCTCTATATACTTCGCCTCTGAAAGCAAAAATAGCTTGGCAGGATTCATTTTTTGATGGATTAGGATTCCAATTTTGGTTTCTATGCCAGTTTTCATCTGCTAATTTTGGTGAAATATCCATCAATTCCGAAAGAAATAGTGGCGTTTCTTCTTTAAGATATTTTTGCAAAAATGCAGCTTCTTTTATGAAATTAGGTTCGGTAGATTTCAAAATGTTTGTAGTATAGTCGATTTGCATCAACTTGGCTGGTGATGTTATGAGTTTCATCAATCAATTTTATTTTAATTTATAAAATACCTTTACCTTCACGGATAATTTCCGGAACTCCGGAAGAAAGATCAACAATAGTAGAAGCATGGTTGTCGCCATATCCAGAGTCGATTACTATGTCCACCAAATGGTCATATTTTTCGGCAATCAATTCCGGATCAGTAGAATATTCTATAACCTCATCATCATCTTTTATAGAGGTGGAAGCGATTGGGTGTCCTAGTTTTTCTACAATCAATTGAGGAATGGAATGATCAGGAACACGGATACCAACCGTTTTGTTTCCTTTGTAAGCAAGAGGCAAATTTTTATTGGCTTCCAAAATAAAGGTAAAAGGACCTGGAAGATGATTTTTCAAAAATCTAAAAACAGAAGTGTCAATTGGTTTTGTAAACTCCGAAAGATGACTAAGGTCATTACAGATTATAGAAAAATGAGCTTTTTCTAATTTTATTTTTTTTATTTTGGCAAGTTTTTCCATTGCCTTTATATCAAAAATATTGCAACCCAAAGCGTAAATGGTATCTGATGGATAGATGATAATTCCACCATTTTTCAGACAGTCCACCACTTCCTGAATCAAGTTTTCTTGTGGATTTTCAGGATAAATTCTAATAATTTTTGCCATGGGATAAAATTATGAAAATATTATTGCTTTTCAAATTTATTATCCAAAATTCATTAGAAACAGAAGTTTTTTTTTAAACATTAAGTCTATTTTTCACAGCAAAAAGTACTATCCCTACTCTACTTTTAACATCTAATTTTGTGAATACCGAATCTCTGTACCCATCGATAGTCTTTGGACTCAGGAACATTTTTTCAGCAATTTCTTTATAGGTCATTTCGCTACAAGCCAGTTTTATAAACTCTTTTTCTGTGGTTTTCAGGGTGGCAATTAATTCGTTGGATATTTTTTCTTCGGTTTTTATTTTCAAAAGATTTTGAGTGATATTATCTGTATAGAAAATTCCTTTTTTGTGTACTGTTTCTAGTGCATCAAAAAGCACCTCTGGGTTTATATCTTTTAGTAAATACCCTTTTGCTCCAGCTTTCAGCATTTTTATTATACTCTCTTCATTGTCCTCCATAGTCAATGCTATTACCTTAATATCGGGATAATTATCAGTAAGATATTGTGTGGTTTCTATTCCATCTTTCAGTGGCATTCTTACATCCATCAACACTATTTCGGGGGGAGAATTTGTATTTTTTAGTTTTTCAATAAAATCCTCACCGTTATCACCTATCAGCGACACTCGGAAAGATTTGTTAGAAACAATCATATTTTCTAATGCTTTGGAAAATATTTTGTGGTCATCGACCAATGCTATATTGATGGGTTTCATTATGTTTTGATATAGGTAATATGTGTTGTAGTTCCTTTGTCCGACTCGGATACGAGATTGAAATATCCATTTATCATTTTTATTCTGCTTTTCATGTTTTTTATTCCGCTACCATGATACTCTTTGGTAGTATCCATACCGGTTCCGTTGTCCATAATTTCAATTTTCACATGTCCAAAATAATCCATCACTTTTATATATAATTCTTTGGCTTTGGAATGTTTCAAAATATTAGAAATACATTCCTGGGCAATGCGAAACAAGATGAGTGCATGTTTGGATTGTATATCTACATCGTGGTTATTGCAATGAAAATGAACCTTTATCAGTTTGAGTTTTTTTATTCTCCTTATTTCTCTTTCCAAAGAATCTATAAATCCAAAATGCTCTACTTGTTCGGAAATATATGTTTTGGAAAGATTTCGAATATCTTGTATTGCTTCTCCAAGTATTTCGTTGGCTTCCTTTATCTTTTGTTGAGAAACGGCAGCTTCCGAACAAGCCAATTGATTAATTAGTATTTTTACTACCGACAATTTTTGCCCAACATCATCATGCAATTCTTGTCCGATATAGGATAGTGTCTGTTCTCTAATTTCGATTTGAGAATTTGCTAACTCCGATTGAAATTGCAAATCTTTTTCTTTTTGATTGATTACAAATATCGATTTTTGTTTAAGAAAAAACGAATAAACAAAAAACATAATTGAAATCACAAGCAGGATTACAATTGTGGAATAAAGAATTAATAAATCGGAATCATTGAATTTCATATCCCAAAATTAATTAATTTTCATGAATTATTTACTAGAAAACACTCCCCTTATCATCGTGCCATAGCCTACAACATTTACTAATATCAAAATAGAATTAAACAAATTCATATTGATGGAAAAACCCGGTTTGGTAGAAAAAATTAATATCGGCAACAACCCGCAATACAAAATAAGTAATCCTATACTAACCCAAAATGGAAAATATTGTTTGATATTTAATACCAACTCCGATTTGAAAGTTTGAAATAAAAATACCCCAATGGAAGTAATCAATAATATTGTTTCTACAAAATACAAATCAATAGAAAATCGCTTGAAAAATAATTCATCTGAAATTATGAAGATGAGATATGACAATAAAAACAGGATAATAACCGCCAATTGCATTTTTTTCAAATTCGGCTGGGTAGTTTTTTTGTAAAAATAAACAAAATAAAATAAGAAAGTCAATAATAAAACACCAATATTGAAGACAATGTGATTGTTGGTAAGATAATTGGTAGAAATCAAAAATTTCGCCAACATCAATGACAATAAATTTGTAGAAACAGCAAGTATAAATACATTGATATGCTTACCCAAATTCTTCTTTTTCCAAACTATTAAAAAAAGAAAAAATGCAATTTGCAAATCGATGATATTTTGTAAAATTTCTACAAACATAATTGTTATATTGGATAAGGAGGTGGACAAATAGTATTGAAATCCATTGCATCTACACCTGAAATATCCTGTTCTACCCCTTCGCTATTTCTACTAAGTGTTGTTATATATATTGTTTGGTGGGTTTGATATTCTGCCCTCAAACGACTATCAAAACCAGAAGTAGGATATTTCCCCATATTTATTCTGACTTTCAAATCCGCTATTCCTTGTTGGTTTGCCATTTGTTTTGCATATTCCAAATAGGACATCAACACATCCAAATCATAAGTATAATACAATGAGTCTGGATCTTCCACTGGTCTTTTGGAATTAATGAGTGCATAGTTGGAGTCCAAATACTCTTGTTTCAATATCCTTTGTTGTTCTTGGGAAATTAGGTAGTCTTTAAAAGTTTTCATGGTTATTAGTTTTTGTGTTTAAAAATTATTCTACAAATTTATAGACTTATCAATCCCGACAATAAGGAAATTTCCCCT
>JAFDZJ010000293.1 GCA_018266965.1 Bacteroidota bacterium | reverse complement strand
GTTTTCAAATTTCCAACGGAAATCCTGTGGGTAATCCTATGAAATTTGGCGATACAAAAATCCATTGGGGGATTTTGGCAAAATTTTGATTATATTTGTATAAAGCTATTCTTGAATGTTTGGTTTGATATGCTATTGCCTAATTGGACTAGTACTAATAAAAAATCACAGATAAATTCTATTAGCGATTATTGAAAAAATCGTAAAATATACCGTATATCAATTAACATTTTGTAATTTTAACAAAATAAGTTTTTGACAAATGAATATCCTGAATCAATATATTTCCGAAATAAAAAAACTCTGCGAATTCCACAAAGTAAAAAGACTATATGTGTTTGGTTCGGTTTTGACAAACGATTTTAATAGCAAAAGCGATATAGATTTAATAGTAGAATTTACTAATATAGAAGTTGAAGACTATGCCGATAATTATTTTGATTTTAAATTCTCACTTCAAGATATTTTGAATAGACCAATAGATTTATTGGAAGAGAAGGCAATTAAAAATCCATATTTCAAACAGTCCGTTAACCAACAAAGACAATTAATCTATGGATAATTATACGAAATTATTAGGCATTTGCCAATATTGAAGTTGGAAATAGAGAAATTACTAAACAAGTAACTGGGGATAAGAATAAGTAGTTTGATTTTATGTTTTTGGTAATATAAATCTATAAATTATTTTTTTATTTTTTTTAATAAAAATTTAATTATATTTGCAAAGTTGTGATTTATAAAAAACAAGGTGTAAAATAACGCATCCAGAAATGAAAAGATTGATGATTCGAGAACAAATTGAAGAAAATAGGGTGCAAATATTTTTAAATTATAAATTATAATGAGGTTGGACAATCTGAACACCTGCCTCACTACACAAGTAAAGTTTTATTTTCATACAGTTGAAAATTAACAAAAGAAGAAAGAATTTTTTAATTTTTTTTATTATGTTCAAGAAAGTAATTTTCTTATTTTTAATTTTTCTTTCTTTGTGTACTAAAGCACAAATTGATTGTGGTACTCCTGAAACCAGTTATCCTAAAGATTTTAGACCTGAAACAATTGAGTTTTCAAATGATATTGTTTGTGTAAGTGTGCAGTTTCATATTGTTAAAGACAATAATGGAAATAGTAGCGTTACAAATGCTTCAATTGAACAATTATTAACTTTACTAAACACACACTTTAATCCTCATAATATTTATATTAAAAATGCTGGTGTAGATTCAATTAATAGTTCTTTATATTTTAATATGACAGATAGTCAATTTAATTCATTGATAAAAATCAATAATAATCCAAATGCTGTTAATTTTTATATAGTTAATTCTTGTACTTCTTGGGCAGGGAAAGCGGAAGATATAATTTCTAAAAATCTTGTTATGACAATGCCATATCTCATTTCTGGTGTTTCTTCACATGAATTAGGACACTGTTTAAATCTTTGGCATACATTTCAAGGTACAAGACCTGGTACATCTGGTTGTGCAGAAGCTATTAATGGAAGTAATTGTTACTCTTGTGGTGATTATGTATGTGATACTCCTGCTGATCAAAATTATGGGAATGCGAATGGTTATTCTCCCGATATGACAAATAATATGTCATATTATTCTCCATATACCTTAGATCATTTTACTCCAATGCAAGGAGAAAGAATGAGGAACGCATTGCATTATTCGACAGTTTTAAATCCAGTTGTAAATTTAGCTTGTAGTAAAATAAATGGTCCTGATACAATTTGCGAAAATTCTACTATAAATTACACACTAGATAATCCTTTTGGTATAAATGTTAATTGGAGTGTGAGTTCGAATCTACAGATTATTTCATCTAATCAAAATGACATCTCCATTTCTTCAATTTTTGGAGGAAGTGGTGTTATTACTGCAAATTTTCAGAATGGATTAATTTTAACAAAAAACATTTGGATTGGCAAACCTGTATTCAATGATTTAATTCTGACAGATAATCTACAAGTTCCTTATTGTTTAGCACCACCAGAACCGCTTATAACCACAATTAATGCAAATAATGCAAAAGCTATTTTTGATGGTTTAAGTAATAGTGAAATTTTAAACAATACAAACTGGGAGTGGAAAACATCAAATAATAAAATATTACTAAATGGCACTAAAAATTCAAGAACTATTTGTCCAATGTTTGTTGGGTTTAGTAGTTTTAAAGTAAGAGCAAAAAACTCTTGTGGTTGGAGTGAGTGGTATGAATTACCAGAATTTGAAATCTCGTTACTTCAATCAACTACAATGAAAAATTCAAATAATATTTTTTCTATATATCCGAATCCGGCATCAGATATTGTTTATATAGAACAAAAGAATCCAAATAAAATACAAAAAAACGATAAGTTAATTGATGTAGAAATTTTGGATTTAACAGGAAACACAAAAATAAAAACCAAATTGAATAGTAACAAAACAGAAATAAAAACTAATCATCTTGAAAAAGGTGTTTATATTATTAATATATATATCGACAATAAAATTGAGAAACATCAAGTAATAATCAAATAATTTATCATGAAAAATACATTAAATCTAATTTTTGTTTCTCTACTACTTTTATTTTTAAGTTGTAGGGATAAAGATGAGCCAACTACAGGTAAAACAATACAAGGTACTTGGAAGCTAACAGAAGCTAAAATAAGCAATGGAGGGTCTGCCAATTGGGAAGCGGTTGCAAATGGATATACCCTAAAATTGAAATCCGATAATACTTACGAAACAACACAGTTACCAAGTTGTAATACAGGGACATATTCTATTGATGCTAATAATGTTATAAAATTCACTAATTCTTGTGGAAATACGAGTATTCCAAATTCCTTTAAAATTATTTCTATTGAAAACAATTTTTTTATTTGGAATGGTACATTTTGTATAGAAGAATGTCAGGAAAAATTCACAAGAATAGAATAAAATATGCAACAAAAATAGTTTTGGTTTTTTAATATTTTTACTTTATCTAACAGTAGATAAGATTTTTAATAATATATTTGTCCCAAATAAATGTTAAAGTTACCAATAATAATATGCTTACCATAATTATTGACTAACTTTGTTGATTATTAAATTATTTTGAATAAAAGAATGAACAAAAAACCAATTCACAATTTTCATATCCCAGTTATGGGTTTGTCTTATACCATAGATAGCCCTATACGAGTAGCACAATACGGAATTTCTTCTGTTGTGTCTATTATTGATGATGAAATTTTGGAAAAAATGAGCCAATTTTATAGTAAAAAATTTCATTTTTCTTACGAAGGAATTGCCAAAAAAATAGAAGATTCCAGAGCCAAAAGGATTACCGCTTATCTAGATATGATGGATGATATTGTGGGGCAAAAATTCGACTCTTTCAAAGAAGAATTGGCGAAAAGCAAATCCACTCTACAGGATTATATAAGTATGTTGCCAAGTAGTTCGGAGATAAAATCTGGACTTCAAACAATATTACAAAATGCCAAAGAAGATTTTTCTAATAGTGTGAAAAGTTTCGTTGACAAACATTTGCACCCCGGAGAAATTGATGTAAACATCATGACCAAAGTGGACAAAGACAATTATGAAAAACACGAGCAGTTGCCTGTAATTTATAACGATGCTCATGCTTCTCTCCGAGGTTTTGCACTTAGCAAATTGACTTCGTCTTTGGTGCTTTCTGCCGGAATGAATCCTAGATTGTATAGTTATATTGAAGCTTTCGACGATTTTTACCCTGATGAAGAAGGAAACATAAAAAAGAAAATTATCCTAAAAGTTTCGGATTATCGTTCGGCGATTATCCAAGGAAATTTTTTAGCAAAAAAAGGAATTTGGGTTTCGGAATATAGAATTGAGTCCGGACTCAACTGCGGAGG
>JAFDZJ010000292.1 GCA_018266965.1 Bacteroidota bacterium | reverse complement strand
TAAAAATAAATTCATTTAGACTGACATAGGGTTGTCAGTGAGTGTTCTTTACTTTGCAACAAATTAATTTTTAAAAAATGGAACAGACCTACAAAAATTGTCAGAGTTGCGGAATGCCTCTGAAAAAATCGCCAAACGGGGGCGGAACAAATGCTGATAAAAGTATCAGTAAAATGTATTGTGCTTATTGCTACGAAAACGGTCAGTTTAAACAACCTGACTGGACAGCTTCGCAAATGCAAGAATTTGTAAAAGGAAAAATGAAGGAAATAGGCTTTCCAATGTCATTGTTTGCAAATATGTTCGTTAAAAAAATACCTACCCTAAAACGTTGGTCAAAATGAGTATAATTCCAAAACTTGCATCTTCACTTAATCGCAGAGACGAAGTGCCCAATCAGGAATTGGCGAAACAAATTGCGACAAAAAAAGATAAAAAAGCTGTGCAGGAACTTGTTGAAAACCTCTACAACAAGAGCAAAGACATTCAAAACGACTGTATAAAAGTTCTGTATGAAATTGGAGCAATCAATCCTACTCTTGTTTCTGAGTACGCAAAAGAATTTATCGCTTTGCTTGACAACAAAAATAATCGTCTGCAATGGGGAGCAATGACAGCTATCAATACAATTACTCTTGAAAATCCAAAAGTTGTTTATGGTTCAATTACAAAAATTGTTGCAGCAGCGGACAAAGGTTCTGTGATTACAAAAGACTATGCAGTGAACATTTTGATTACACTTTGTTCGCTAAAACCATATGCAGAAAATGCCTTTTCTTTGCTCAATGAACAACTATTGCAAAGTCCGACAAATCAACTGCCAATGTATGGTGAGAGAGCAATTCCAATCGTAAACGGCAGCAAGAAAAAAACATTTATTAAAACACTAACATCTCGACTTGACGACATTGAGAAAGACACGAAACGGAAGCGAGTAGAAAAAGTAATAAAAAAATTCAGTGTAAAATGATGACAGGAAGAAGGGCAGCACCTAACAGGGGTTTGCCAAAATGAGGGCAGAAGTGGTAACTTGAACATTTGTACTTCTATTGAACTTTTGTACTAAATTTGAACATTGGTGCTTCGAAATCCCCCACTTCGGCAAGCCCCGAACCGTTGTAGGCAATTAAATCCCTGCCTCCAACGTTCAGATGAAACTAATTGAAAGTATTAAACTTCGACACAGAGCAAATAAGTACAAAAACAAAGACGATATAGGGGGTATCGCTTATATCAACTCCTCAATCAAAAAAGGACAAACAGTTCTTGACATTGGAGCACATAAAGCAGGTTACTTATACTTTATGTTAAAGCAAGTGGGTGATAAAGGCAAAGTATTTGCCTTTGAACCACAATCAAACCTCTACCAGTATATCAAAAAAATCAAGGGTCTGTTTGGGTGGGACAATGCTACAATTGAACATTTGGCTTTATCAGATTCTGCTGGTACTGTGACACTTTATATCCCGACAAATAAAGTAAGTAAAGCATCTTCCCCTGGGGCGACAATTGTAGAACATAAAGACCGTTCTGACTTTTGGGCAACAGAAGATGTAGCAACTGAAACATTAGACTCTTATTGCAACAGACATAATATCAAACCAGATTTTTTAAAAATTGACGTTGAAGGAAACGAATTAAGAATTTTTCAAGGCGGCGTTGACACCCTAAAAAAGTACAAACCAAAGATTATTGTTGAAATTGAGGCACGTCATGTTGGACAGGAAAAAGTAGTAGAAACATTTAAGTTTATGGAATCATTAGGTTATAATGGACATTTTCTTCATGGCTTAGACCGGATTCCTTTAACAAACTTCAGTTTTGACAAATATCAAAACACAAACGACATGAAAAATTATTGTAACAACTTTACATTCGAGTAAACCTTAACTGCCTACAACAAACGGTTTGGCGGCAGTCGGGGGGACAAGAATATGTGCTCAGCTTCAGTTCGCTAATCATCTGTTGTTCAGGGCTGGACGTTCAATGCTCAACTTTAGTTCTTAACTTCACCATCAGTAATTCTATTTGGCTTCAGTTGTCGGCTGACGTATTTCAAATGCCCGCCCGACCTCCAAGCCGAAACCGTTAGCTGTCACCCTATGAGCGACCGTAAACAAGCAGACAGACAGAAATAAAATATGAAAGCAAACGAAACCAAAGTAGATAAATTTTTAGCAACTAACGAAACAACATTTGCTATTCCTGTTTATCAGAGAAATTACGACTGGACACTATTTCAGTGCAAGCAATTGCTTCACGACATAATTGAAACAGGCAAAAACGACAAGACAAATGCTCACTTTATTGGAAGCATTGTATACGTTCACGATGACGTTTACACAGCATCAGGCTTAACAGAATTAACCATAATTGATGGACAGCAAAGACTCACAACAATTACGTTAATCTATATCGCACTTTACAGACTTGCAAAAGAACTTGACAACCAAATGTTGGTTAACCGTATTCAGAAAACTTATCTAATCAATGAATTTGCACCCGAAGAAGAAAAGTTAAAACTTAAACCAACCGAAAATAATAAAGAAGCACTTCGGCACATTTTGAATTCAACAGACGGAGAAGAATTTAAAGGCTACTCAAAAATTATTGAGAATTTTGATTATTTCAAGTCAGCAATAAATGCAGAGAATTTTGAAGTAATTCAGCGTGGACTTTCTAAACTCATTTTCGTTGATATTGCACTTGACAGACAAAAAGATAATCCTCAAAGAATTTTTGAAAGTCTAAACTCAACGGGACTTGAATTATCACAAGCCGACCTTATTAGAAATTATATTCTAATGGGACTTTCACGAACAAATCAAGACAGGATTTACAAAAGCTATTGGGAAGTAATTGAGAAAAACGCAAAAGATGAAACATTGAATAAAACTCGTGTTTCTGAATTCATTCGTGATTACTTAACTCTTAAAAACAAAGAAATCCCGAACAAAGGAGACGTTTACAACAAATTCAAAGAAAAGTATCCAACTTCCACCATTGACGAATTGGAGCTTGTTCTCACAGAATTAAAATCATTAGTTAAGTATTACAATAAACTAACTAACCCAAAAAATGAACCTGACAAACTAATACGAACTCAACTTGAATACATCAACAGATTAGAAATAAATGTTGCGTTTCCATTCTTAATGAAAGTTTATGAAGATTTTTCAAACGACATAATTGATAAAGCAACTTTCATTTCAGTTTTATCAACAGT